>CAIPVK010000128.1 GCA_903868455.1 uncultured Opitutia bacterium | reverse complement strand
GTGTTCCTTCCCAGTCGGCCTCGTCCGACGGGTTCTCAACCAACCAGTCTTTCGGGGGTGTTCCGGATTCGATTCCAGCCAAGAGGACGAGCCGGCATGCGGAGGATCGTCGATGCGCCTCCTAAATCCCATCGGCGGCACATAACTGCCAACAACACCATCACGTTCGAGCGCGACAACGCGCTCGCGCTCGCGGCCTAAGACCCGCGTCAGGACCCAGAGTCTGACCTGCGACCCTGGATCATCCTGGTTCAAGCAGGCGATCCCCCGCTCGGGCTGAACTCTCAGGGGTAATCGAGAGGACAGATAGGCCGGACGGGCGCCCACGCCCAACTCCGGTCGAGATCAACCGTGGAGCTAAGCATGTAGAAGGCCCGTAGCACGGGCCGGAAGACGCGGGTTCGACTCCCGCCACCTCCACCCTTCCGTCCCGGACGCGCCCCGCGCGTCCGGGACGCGTCGTTGCCGGAAGGAGTTTGCCACCGCGCGCGGCGACGCCTACTCCGGGGTATGTCCGGCTTCAGCCCCGAGATGCTCCAAGGCCTCGCGCAGACGGCCCTCGTCGTCGCCGCCGGGTGGTTCTTCGCGGCCTCCGGCTGGGTCGGTCCCGAGGCGCGGCAGCCGCTGATGCGGCTGGTCATCTGGCTCTTCTTCCCCGCCCTCATCTTCGACCGCGTCCACGCCAATCCGCTGTTGTCCGAGGGCTCGCGCGCCGCCCTCTACCTCGGCGCCGGCTACGTGATGATCGCCGGCGGCATCGCGGTCGGCGCGCTCGTCCGCCGCCTGATCGGCCTGCCGGCCGACGTCCGCGGGCGCAGCTTCGCGTACGCGGCGGGCATCAACAACTTCGGCTACCTGGGCATCCCCGTCGCCGCCGCGCTCTTCGACCGCGACGTGGTCGGCGTGCTGCTCGTCCACAACGTCGGCGTGGAGGCCGCGATCTGGACGGTCGGCGTCGCCTACCTGACCGGGCAGAGCGGCTGGCGCGTCGCGCGCAACCTCGTCCACCCGATGACGATGGCCCTGGCCGTCGCCCTCGCGGTCAACCTCCTCGGTTGGTCCGACCTGACGCTCGTCCGGGTCGCCGGCCGTGTCACCCACGACGTCGGCGCCTGCGCCATCCCGGTCGGCCTGCTCCTCACCGGCATCTACCTGCACGAGACCCTGCGCGGCTTCGACCCTCTCGCCGACCGCCGCGTGTCGGCGGGGTTCCTGCTCGTCCGTCTCGCGCTGATGCCCGTCCTCGTGCTCCTGGCCGCCGGCTTGCTCGTCCAGGATCCCTCCCTCCGCAAGGTGATGCTGGTGCAGGCCGCGATGCCCGCGGGGATGTTCACCTTCCTCATCGTCGGCCACTGCAAGGGCGACGTCGGCGTGGCCCTCCGCGGCACGCTCGTCACCTCGGCCGCCTGCCTCGTCACGATGCCGCTGTGGATCGAGGCCGGCCGCCGCTGGCTCGGGTTCGCGGGCTGAGATGCGCGTCGACGTCCTGATCGTCGGGCAAGGCCTCGCCGGGTCGCTGCTCGCGCGCCGCCTCGACGGCCGGGCCTCGCTCGCCGTCGCCGACCCGGGCGGGGTGAACGCCAGCCGCGTCGCCGCCGGGCTGATGACGCCGCTCACGGGGCGGCGCTTCACCCTCACGCCCGAGTACCCGGCGCTCGTCGCCCGGGCCTCCGAGGTGCTCGGCGCGCTCGGCGTGTTCCGTCCGGCCGACGTCTACCGCATCTTCGCCGACGAGACCCAGCGCTCGGCGGGCCTGCGCCGCGCCGATTGCGCCTCCTGCCGGCCCTTCATCCGCCG
>CAIPVK010000127.1 GCA_903868455.1 uncultured Opitutia bacterium | reverse complement strand
GCGGCGCGGTCCCCGAAGGCGATGCTCGCGACGGCGGCCGCGGTGTAGGGCCCCACGCCGGGCAGCTCGATCCACTCGGCGGCGCGGCGGGGCAAGGCGGGCAGCGCGGCGACGGCCTTGGCCAAGGCGTGCAGGAGACGGGCGCGGCGATAGTAGCCCAAGCCGGCCCAGGCGGCGAGCACCTCGGCCTCGTCGGCCCGGGCGAGGTCGCCGAAGGACGGCCAACGGGCGACCCAGCGCTCGAAGTAGGGGAGGACGGTCACGACCTGGGTCTGCTGGAGCATCAGCTCGGAGACGGCGGTGCGATAGGGCGAGGCATCGGTGCGCCAGGGGAGCGGGCGGCGCGCCTTGCGGAACCAACCCAGGAGGGCTCGCCGGAAGGCCGGCGCGACCCGGAGGAGCTCGGCGGATGGGGCTGGATTTGCGGGCGGCACGCCCTAGGAAACTAGGCGCGATGTCACCCAAGGCAAAGAGGGATTCGGAGGAAGGGCCCAAGAAGCCCTCCCAGTACACCCTCAAGTTGGACCAGGCGCAGGCGGCCAAGCTCGAGGGCCTGCTCAAGGGCAAGGGCTGGGAGCCCTTCAAGGTGGAGCACGCCGCCTTCGCCTTCAAGGGCCCGGGCGTGAACGTCGTCCATTACGCCTCGGGCAAGTGCGTCGTCTCGGGCAAGGAGACGCAGGAGTTCGTCCAGTTCACCCTCGAGGGCGAGGTCACCGGCGAGGCCAAGCTCGGCTACGAGGCGGAGAACAACCCCGAGTGGTTCGACGAGCACCTCGGCCTGGACGAGTCCGGCAAGGGCGACGTCTTCGGCCCGGTCATCTCCGCCTGCGTGATCGGCGACGCCGGCATGGTGACGATGTGGCGCGAGGCCGGCGTGGCCGACTCGAAGAAGCTCAACGACGCCAAGATCGCCGAGCTCGACCGGAAGATCCGCGAGACTCCGGGGGTCGTCGTCCGCACCACGTTCATGCGGATGGCGAAGTACAACGAGCTCCACACCCGCTTCGGGAAGAACCTCAACCGCCTGCTCGCCTGGATGCACGCCACCTCGGCGGCCGAGGCGCTGCAGCAGTACGAGGCGACGCACGGCCGCAAGCCGGCCTGGGGCCTGCTCGACCAGTTCACCGAGGAGCCGCTCGTGCAGAACGAGCTGGCGCGCAAGGGCGTGGCCTTCGACCTGCGGATGCGCACGAAGGCCGAGTCGGACCCCGTGGTCGCGGCCGCCTCCATCGTCGCCCGAGCCGCGTTCGTCCGCGAGCTCGACCGCCTGTCCTCGGACGGCGGGGTGGCGCTGCCGAAGGGCGCGGGGATGTCGCAGCACAAGGCGGCGATGGACGAGCTCGTGGGCCGCTTCGGCCCGGCCATCCTCGTCAACTTCGCCAAGCTCCACTTCCGCGAGACCTACGCGCCGAGGGGTCTCGAGCCGCCCGAGAAGAAGGAGTTCAAGCCGCGCAGGAAGGGCTGATGGCCTCCCTCGCCCAGTTCGACCGGCGCCGCGGGGCCGACCGCCCCGGCATCGCGGGGGTCGACGAGGCGGGGCGCGGCTCGCTGGCGGGCCCGGTGGTCGCGGCCGCGGTCTGGCTCGACGGCGGGTTCTACGCCGACGCCGCCTGCCTGCGGCGCGTGCGCGGGGCGAACGACTCCAAGGAGCTCACGGCGCCCCAGCGCGAGGACCTGCGCGGGCGGATCGAGGAGCTGCGGGCCGAGGGCAAGCTGCGCGTCGCCTGGGCCCAGGGCTCGGTCGTCGAGATCGCCGCGCAGAACATCCTCGGCGCGACCCGCACGGCCATGGCCCGCTGCCTCGCCGAGCTCGACGCCTCGGCGCGGCCCGCCCGCCCCTTCGCGGCGGCGGGCACCGAGGGGGAGCTCTTCGGCTTCGGCGACACCAAGGCCGTGCTCGTGCTGGTCGACGGCCTGCCGCTGCGGCCCTTCGCCTGGGCGCACGAGGCGGTCAAGCAGGGCGACGGCAAGTCGCTCGCCATCGCGCTCGCCTCCATCGTGGCCAAGGTCGAGCGCGACCGGCTGATGGCCGGACTCGACGCGCGCTTCCCGGCCTACGGCTTCGCGGCGCACAAGGGCTATGGCGTGCCGGAGCACGTCGAGGCCATCCGCGCGCACGGCCCCTGCCCCGAGCACCGCGACCTCTTCCTCCGCAAGATCCTCGCGGGCGAGGAGCCGCCCGGCGACGAGCAGGCGGAGTTTGGGTTTTGAGCGGAGCGAGGAGCGAGGAGCGGGGAGCGAGGAGCGAGGAGCGGGGAGCGGGACTCGATCGCTAACACGCCAACCAGCCAAACTGCTGAACGGGGATGGGGCTAGGCGCCAAGAAAATACGGTGCGTGAATGCCTCATGACCCTTTCGCACCAACCCCACGCCCCGTTCCTCGCTCCCCGCACCACGCTCCCCGCTCCTCAGCCGGCCTCCACCATCAGCCACGCCCAGGTCGCGACGACCCCGCCGCCCGGCGCGGCGAACCGACGGCCGTACTCGCGCAGCAGGGAACGCAGCTCGCCCACGCCGAGCCGCGGCTCGCCGGTGACGCCGGAGCCGTGGAGCTGGCGGAGGAAGTCGACCGCCGAGGGATAGGTCTCGGGATGCTCCATCACCGCGCTGGCGCGGACATCCCAGCCGCCTTGGCGCAGGAGCCGCAGCCACATCGCCTCGTCGCGCCAGCGGATCGGCCCCTCGCCGGTCAGGGACCTCAGTTCGCGAAACCCCGGCTCGCAGGGCACGCCGAGGAGGAGACGGCCTCCGGGATGGACGGCCGTGCGCCAGCGGCGGAGGGTCGCGGCGGGGTCAGGCGCCCACTGCAGCATGCCGTTGGAGGCGAGGTTGTGGCAGGGGAAGAGGTCGCCGAGCGCGTCCTGCACGCTCCAGGAGGCGGACGGCGCGGCTTCGCGGCCGACCTCGACCATCGCGGGCGAGTTGTCGGAGGCGTCGACGAGCGCGCCCTGGGCGAGCAAGGCGCGGGTGAGGAAACCGGTTCCCGCGCCCACCTCGGTCACGCGGTCGCCGGGTTCGAACGGGGCGAAGGCGGCGAGCGCTTCGGCGAAGCGGCGCTGCGGCGAGGCGTGGGCGTGGTAGCCCCGGGCTTTCTCCTCAAAGCGCATCGGCGGGAGGTTGGCCGAGGAAGTCGGCGACCGCGTGGCCGGCCCCCTCGACGATGGCGCAGCCCTTCACGGCGTCGGCGACGCCCTCCGC
>CAIPVK010000126.1 GCA_903868455.1 uncultured Opitutia bacterium | reverse complement strand
GTGGTCGGCAACGTGTCCGCGGCCGACATCAACAACCTACCGGGCACCGAGGTCGTCCTCGGCGACGACGCCACGGTCGACCTCACCGGCGTGACCAAGACGGTCGTCATCAGCGGCTCGCCCACGCTCTCCAACCTCGCGACCTTCTCCGGCACCCTCGCCATCGGCGGCGCGGTCGACCTCTCGTCCGCGGATCGCCCGAGCTCGGCGACGATCGAGCTGCGCGCCGGCGGCTCGCTCGACTTCGGCTCCGCCAACGCCTTCACCGGCACGGTCGTCTACAAGGGCGGGGCGGTGCAGGGCAGCGCCTTCACCGGCACGCTCGCCGTCTCCGGCTCGGGCGTGGCCCTCGTCGACGCCGACATCGGCGCCGGCAACGTGGTCGTCGGCACCGGCGCCTCGGTCAACCTGACCGATTATTCCGGCACCCTTCGCCTGACCGGCACCGGCTCGGTCTCGGCCGGCCTGTCGACCTTCGCGGGCTCGCTCGAGCTGGCGGACGGCGCGGAGCTCAACCTGACCTCGGGCGACGCTCCTGTCGCCAGCGTCACGGTGGCCGACGGCGGCGTCCTGCGCGGCAGCGGCACCCTCGGCGCCGTCACCCTGACCGCCGGCGGCAGCCTCACCCCGGGCAACTCGCCCGGCATCAACACCTACGCCTCGCTCGATCTCGAGGGCGGCTCGATCACCCTCGAGATCCTCAGCACCGGCGGCGGCATCTACCCCCCGACGGCCGGCTCGGACTACGACACGATCGCGGTCACCGGTCTCCTGGATATCTCGGGTCTCTCGCTCGAGAACCGCCTGACGCTCACCGTGGTCTCGCTGCTCGACAGCACGACGCCCGGCGACCTCGGCGACTTCGACCCCCTCGCCATCTACGCCTTCGACCTGATCAGCTACGGGACGATCACCCCCTACGGCGGCCCGCTCACGGATTACTTCAACCTGGACACCACTGGGCTGACGTTCGCCGGCGCGGCCCTCGATGCGTCCAAGCTCTCGCTCGTCGACACGGGGACCTCGATCCAGCTGCAGTACACGCCCATCCCCGAGCCCTCGACCTACGGTCTGATGCTCGGCGGCCTGGCCCTCGCCGGGGCGGCGATCCGCCGCCGGCGCGCGAAGCGCGCCTGAACGGCGGGGGAATCGGGGGCTGGCTGAATAGGGGACTAGATTCCCTGTTCGCCGCTTTTGCGCGTGGCCCGTGGAGGAGCGGGAGGATGACGAGGAGCCGGAGGAGGCGGACGATTGATCTACCGGGAGCGCTGCTCCCACCGCTGACCCGCTGGCACCGCTCATGCCGCTAGGACCGCTATCCCGCTGACCAAACTGCTGCCACCGCGGCCACCGCTGTCACCGCTGGAATGGTAGGGGGGCGCCTCGGCGAGCTAGCCCTACCTTTGCGTGGGGTAGGGGCATGGCTACGCCATGCCTTAGGACACGGACGTAGCCGCGACCCTACCCGATTCCCGCGGCCGGGTCGGAGACCGAGCCCTACCTTGGGTAGATTTCAGACGTCAGAATTCAAAGTAAAGATGACCCCTGCGTGCGCGCTCCGGTTTCTGGCGCCTGACGTATGACGTCCAACACGAGCGCGGCGAGTCGCGAGCCGCCGACCCCGCCAAACCCGCTAATCCGGTCTCTAGCCTCTGGCGTCTGACGTCCAGCGCCTCCCCTGTCCTAAATCACCCCTCGTTCTTGAGGATCTTGATGAAGGCCTCCTGCGGGATGGCCACCTTGCCGACCTGCTTCATGCGCTTCTTGCCCTCCTTCTGCTTCTCGAGGAGCTTGCGCTTTCGGGTGATGTCGCCCCCGTAGCACTTCGCGGTGACATCCTTGCCGACCGAGCCGATGGTCTCGCGGGCGATGACCTTCGAGCCGATGGCGGCCTGGATGGCCACCTTGAAGAGCTGGCGGGGCAGGAGGTCCTTCAGCTTCTCGCAGAGCTGCCGGCCGCGGCCCTCGGCCTTGGTCCGGTGGACGATGCTGGAGAAGGCGTCGACGGGGTCCTGGTTGACGAGGATGTCCATCTTCACGAGGTCCGAGGCGACGTAGGGGCCCATCTCGTAGTCGAGCGAGCCGTAGCCGCGGGTGATGGACTTCAGGCGGTCGTTGAAGTCGACCAGGATCTCGTTGAGGGGCAGGGTGCAGACGAGCACGACGCGCTGGTCGTCGATGGTCTCCGTGCGGTCGCAGGTGCCGCGCTTCTCCTGGATGAGGGCGAGCATGTCGCCGATGCAGCCGCCGGGGATGTGGATGCGGGCGAGGATGGTCGGCTCCTCGATCAGCTCGATGCCCGAGGGGTCGGGCATGAGCACGGGGTTGTCGACGATGTGCAGCTGGCCGTCGGCCGTGCGCACCTTGTAGACGACCGAGGGGTAGGTGGAGATGATGTCGAGGTCGTACTCGCGTCGCAGGCGCTCCTGGACGATCTCCATGTGCAGGAGGCCGAGGAAGCCGCAGCGGAAGCCGAAGCCCAGGGCGACCGAGGACTCCGAGCTGTAGGTCAGGGCGGCGTCGTTCATCGCCAGCTTGGCCAGCGAGACCTTGAGC
>CAIPVK010000125.1 GCA_903868455.1 uncultured Opitutia bacterium | reverse complement strand
TACCTCCTCCAGCTCGGCCTCGCGGAGGGCCGCCTGCGGCCCTATGTCTACGGCGCGGCGCTCTTCTTCGTCTGGCTCGGCTGGCGCTACAGCGACGTCCACGAGGCCCTCGGCTATCTCGGCATGGCGGCGATCTTCGCCGTCATCGGCGTGGGTCTCTTCGCCCTCGCCAAGGTCTGGCGCGACCGGCGCGCCGAGCGCGTCGCGGAGCGCCTGCCCGAGCTCGCCGCCGACCCCCTGGGCCGTCCGGCAGACTGGCTGCTCGCGCGGGCCCTGCCGCTCGTCGTCGCCACCCACCTCGCCCAGTTGGCGGTCATCGGCTGGATGGTCTGGCACCACGGCGAGCCGCTGCGGGACGGCCGGCGCTTCGTCGTGCGCTGCGAGCCGGTGGATCCCCGCGACTGGATGCGCGGGGACTACGTGATCCTGAGCTACGCCTTCAGCGACGAGCAGGGCGAGGAGCTCGACGCCGTGGCCAAGGAGCTGGGCGGCACGAGCAACACGCCCCCCGAGGACACCGTCGTCTACCTGCCCCTCAAGCTCGACAAGGGCGGCTACGCCGTTCGCGCCGGCGCCGTCAGCCTACGACCGCCGACCGAGGGCCCCTTCCTGAAGGGGCGGACAAACGGCTACAGCAGGATGCGCTTCGGCATCGAGGCCTTCTTCGTGCCCGAGGGCGAGGGGCGCAAGTGGGAGGATCTCCGCCAACACGGCGACCTGATCGCCGAGATCGCCGTCCTGCCCGACGGCCGGGCCGGGCTGGTCGAGATCCGCAAGGACCCCGCGCCCCGTAAGCCGGTGAGCGTGCGCGTCCTGCGGGGTTGGCAGCTGGAGCGCTCGGCCTGGCAGGGCTACGTCATCGACAACGCCGACACGTTCGATCGCGCGACCTCGCCCATGCGGCCGGATGCGGACAAGCCCGACTTCTCCAAGGAGCGCGTGGTGGCGAAGAGCTACGAGAACGCCGCCCAGGTGGCGACGGCGACGGACAACGGCGCGATTATCCGCATCACCCTCAGGACCGACGGCGAGAAGCTGGAGGCGAGGGAGGACCTGCTCATCGCCCTCCCGCGAGGCGACCAACCCGTCCGCATCGACGGAAGGTTGGTCGACCCGAGCCGCTGAGGCCGCGCCTCACTTCGGCAGCTTGGCCGGGTCGAGGGGCTTGGGCTCGGCGCCCTTGGGCGCCGGGGCGGCCTTCTCGAGCGTCGCCAACCAGGCCACGAGGTCGCGGACCTCGGCCGGCTTGAGGAGGTACTCCATCGGGGGCATCGAGGAAACGGGCGCCGACATCGAGGCGATGTCCGAGCGCGCGATGCGCCAGCGGTTGCCGCCCGCGTCGAGGTCGACGTGCGTGGGCGTCTCGGCGAGCAGCGTGCCGGGGAGGCTGGCGCCCGTGCGGAGGGTGACGACCACGGTGCCGTAGCCGGAGGCGACGTGGGCGCCGGGGATGAGGACGGACTCCATCAGGCCGACGCGGTCATGGCGCTTGGCGACGCCCGCGAGGTTCGGACCGGCCTCGCCGCCGGCGGCGTGCGAGTCGTCGGACGCCTTGTGGCAGCGGAGGCACTGTCCGGCGGGCAGCGCCTGGAAGAGCGCGAAGCCGTTGGCGGCGTCGCCGCCCTCGAGGGCGGGCATCCACTTGCCGAGGGAGCCGTTGGCGGCGAGCGCGGCTTGGGTGGCGGCGAGGGCGGAAACGACCTCCGGCTCCTTGCGGGCGGCGGCGGCCTCGAGCAGCTCGAGCGCGGCGGGGCCGACGCCCTTGGCCTTGGCCAGGTCGGCGAGCGCGGCTGTGAACACGGCGCCGGCGCCCGGGGCCTCGAGCGAGGCGATCGCCTTCCACGCGCCCTGGCGGCGGACGGCCGAGCCGGCCTTGGTGGCGGCGGCGAGCTCCTGGAGGCCCTCGGCCGGGTTCAGGCGCGCGAGCGCGCCGAGCGCGACCATCGCGACGGCGTCGTCGGGATCCTTGGCGAGGCGATGGGCGACGTCGGAGAGCGACGCAGGCTTGCGCGCGAGCCAGAGCTCGAGCGCCTTGGCGCGGGTGCCGCCGCCGAGGGCGCGGTTGCCGGCGAGGTCGAGGAGGAGTTGGTCGGGCAGCGAGCTGACGTCGGGGCGGTAGGACTCGACGAGGGCGAGCGTGGCGCGGAGCGTCTCGCTGTCGCCCTTGAGCAAGGCGGGCAGCGCGGCGGCGAGCGGCGCTCGCACCTCGGCGGGGTCGCGCGCAGGGAGAGGCGCCCAGTGGCCGGTCAGTTGGTCGACGGGGTGAGGCTGGGCCCAGGTGCCGAGCAGGCGGAGGGCCTCGCCGCGGACGATGGCGGGGACGGACGCGTCGGCCGCCACGGCGAGCAGGCGGCGGGCGTTGGCCTCGCCGCCGGCGCGGAAGGCGCTGTGGATCACGCGCCGCAGCACGAAGGGCTTCCAAGCCCGGGACCCGAGGCTGTCGATGAGCGCGGCGACCTGCGGCCGGGCGTCGTCGAGGTACTTGTCGCCGATGGCGCGCACGGCCTCGTCGGCCACGCGGGTGTCGGCGTCCTTGAGGAAGCGGGCGACGGCGGCGTCGCGCTTCAGACGGAGGGCGACGACGGTGGCAAGGCGCACGGAGGGGCTGGGGTCGGCGGCGAGCGTGTCGAGCGCCTCCGGCGTCAGGATGAGGCGCGAGAGCGCGAAGGCCCCGACGGCGCGAAGCGTCGGGTCGCGGTCGGCGTTGGCACGGACGAGCGCGGCGACCTGGGGGAGCACCGCGGGGTCGCCGAGTCGGGCGGCAGCGATGGCCGCCTCGCGGCGGACGGCAGAGGACGGGTCGGCGAGCAGGTCGGCGAGGCCGATCTCGGCGACCTTGAGGGGCGACTCGCCGAGGACGCGCACGGCCTGGGCGCGGACGTCGAGGTCGGCGTCCTTGAGGAGCGGGAGGATGAGGCGGGCGGCGGCGGCGCGGGTCGCCTCGGGCGCGAGCGGCGAGGGCTTGCCGTCCCACGCGTCGGCGGGCTTGAGGGCGGCGCCGCGACGGGCGAGGATGCCGAGGCCCCAGACACCATGCAGGCGCTCGAACGTGTCCTTGGAGCGGGTGGCGGCGGCGAGCCGCTCGGCGCCGTCGGGCCGACGGGTGAGCTCGAGCTGGGCGCGGAGGCGAACGCGCAGGTCGGCGTGCGCGAGGAGGCGGGCGAGCTCGGCGGAGGGACGCTGGGAGAAGCCGGCGCGGATGAGGTCGGCGACGCCGGAGGCCTCGCCGGCGCGGTGCGGGGCGCGAGCGGTCAGCTGAAGCATGCGGCCGTTGTCATGCGTGGCCCAGCCGCCGATGAAGTCGGCGATGACGAGGCGACCCTGCCAGTCGTAGTCGATGTCGGTCGCGGCGACGCCCCAGACGAGGGGGCGGTGGTCGGTGACGCGGAGGCCGGCGCCGACGGGCTCGACGGCGAAGGAGACGATGCCCGAGCCGGCGGCGGAGCCGCGGTAATCGCAGATGGCGAAGCGGCCAACCTCGGAGGCGAGGAAGCCGGCGCCCGGGTTGTAGGCGAGGCCGGAGGGGCCTGATGTGACGTGGGCGATGGGCGGGAGGAGGAAGGCGGGCTGGTCCTCGTTGGCGAGGTGCCACTGCTTCTCGTCCATCCAGCGCGAGGGCGGGCGCACTTCGATGCCGACCTGGCGGTGGAAGGTATGCATCGTCTGGTGCTCCATCTCCCAGCCGGAGTCGGCGCCGTCGACCACCTGCACGACGCGGGCGGAGTCGCCCTGGTCGGAGTTGTTGTCGACCGTGAGGGCGTGGCCGAGGGCGTCGAAGGCGATTTCCTTCGGGTTTCGGAGGCCGTCGTGGATGACCTCGAAGCCGGAGCCGTCGGGCTCGAGGCGGAAGATGAAGCCGCGGTTGCGATGGTCGAGCTTGCGACCGTCCTTGGTCGTGGAGTTGAAGCCGCGGTCGCCGAGGGTGCCGTAGATACGGCCGTCGGGGCCCATGGCGAAGCCGTTCAGGTCGTGGCCAGAGAAGGAGACGCGCACGCCGAAGCCGTCCTGGGCGGAGACGCGGGCGGAGGAGCGGCCGTCGGGGCCGCCGTCGCGCAGCATCCAGACATGGGGGATGCAGGCGAAGTACACGGTGTCGTCCCACGCGAAGACCCCGGCCGCGGTGCCGTCGAGAACGTCGTTGAAGCCGTCGGCGAAGATGCGGGCGCGGCGGTAGGAGCCGTCGGGGGCGCGCTGGTCGAGGCGACGGACGATCTCCGAGCGCTCCGTGAACTCCGAGTAGGGCCGGCGATGGTCCCACTTGCGGTGGAGGGCGACGCGGTCGGCGGTGGTCGCGGCGGCGAGGTCGTCGAGGTACCAGAAGAGGTTGTCGCGGTCGTCCTCCACGCCCTTGCGGAAGCGGGGTGTCTCAGAGACGAAGAGGGTGCCGTCGTTGCCGAAGGCGATGGCGGTGGGGGCGGCGATGCCGTGCTCCTTGCGGGTGGCGACGACGCGCATATCCGACCCTTCGGGGATGGCGGCCGAGCCCTCGCCGGGAACGCGAACGAGCTTGGCGGCCTGGGGCACGCGGCCCTCGCCGTTGGTCGGGAGGACGGTCTTGGCCTGGGCGGTCAGGACGAAGTGGTCGGCGGCGATCATGCCCCACTCGTCGGTCCGGTTGTCGAGGATGCGGAGGCTGGCGCGCTTGCCGCGGAACGCGCTCACGTCCCAGGTGATCTGGCGGAACCGCAGGGAACGGGGGCCGACGGCCTCGAGGACGACCTGTCCGCCCACCAGCAGCTGGACGCATGTGCCGCCCTTGTGGTTACCGCCCGCGACAAGGAAGGCGAGGTAGGGCTGGGTCACGGTGAACTCGGGGGAGGTCAGTGAGCCCTTGCCGGCGTCGCCGCCGTGGGCGGAGCAGACATGGGCGCCGCCGGCGAAGCCCGTGAAGACCCCGACGACGCCGTCGAGCCGGCCGGGGACGGGCGCCATGCCGAAGCCGGAGCCCTCGACCTTCCAGGTCCCAAAGCCGTCCCCCTCGAAGGCCTCGAGGAGCTGGTTCTGGGCCGGCAGCGAGGCGGCGAGAAGGAGGGAGGCGAGCAAGGCGCGCATGGGGAAGGGGATAGGTTGAAAAAGGTTCGGGAGAGGTCAACGCCGACCCCAGAGGACTTGGAACTTGCCGCCGAAATGGGCGGGGTGCGTGAGGGCCTTGAGCGCCCCGACGGCCTCCAGGTTCCCGGCGGCGACGAGTCGCTCCAAGGCGGGGGCGGCATGGCGGACGAGGAAGGCCTCCTGGCGCTCGGTGCGGGCGGGGGCGAAGCCGGCCGCGCGCATCACGGACTCGAGCCGGTCCCAGGCCACGTGGCAAGTGAGGTCCTGCTCTCCGGGGTCGGCCAGAAGGTCGCCGTGCAGCCGGTGTGAGCGGTAAGCGCGAGCGGTGCCGGCCGGGGAGCTGGCGAGTAGCTCCGGGAGCGGCTTGCCGTAATCGAGAAGGATCGCGGCGCCGGTCCAGGGACCGGCCAACAGGCAAGCGAGCAGCGTCTCGGCCGAGAGGGCGATATCAAGGGTGGCACCCTCGTGCCAGGGCGAGGGCAAGGTGGCGACCAAGGCCCGCCCCTCGGGGTCGGTCGGCTCGCCGTGGACGGCCTCGGCGAGCGAGCCGGCGTCGAGGATCCGCACCCCGAGGTCGACCCAACGCCCCTCGAGGAATCGGAAGCGACGGAAAGGCTGGGCGTCGAGGAGCTCGTTGGCCACGAGCACGCAGGGGCCGCGGAGATCGAGCGGATCGCCGAGGCGCAGCGTGCGGTGCGCGGCGAAGCGCGCGGCGACGCCGGCGAGGGGCGAGGGGCCGGGCTCGGCGCCGACCTCGACCAAGGTGTGGCCGGAGAGGTCGCCGAGGATCCCGCCGGCGGCCTCGGCGAGGAGCTCGCCGAAGACCGGCCCGAGGGCGGCGGCGGTGGTGAAGTCGGCGTCGGCACGGCGACCCACCCGGACGCGGTCCGCGGCGTAGTAGCCGGCGCCGGGATGGAAGAGTACAACCTCGACGAACGCGTCGAAGCGCAGGACGCCTCCCGCCGCGCGGCGGCGAAGCTCGGCGAGGAGGGTCTCGCGGGGCGCCATGGGGAGACGCTGGCGGCGGACGCGGGACGCGCCAGCGGAAACCGCCGCTTCCCGCTGGACGGCGGGGGCCGGCGCGGCAACCCTCCGGGCGTGATCCTCGCGGTCGAGAGCTCCTGCGACGAGTCGGCCCTAGCCCTGCTGGACCCGGCACGCGGGATCGTCCGCGAGCTCGTCGCCAGCCAAGTCGACCTCCACGCCCGCCACGGCGGGGTCGTGCCCGACCTCGCCAGCCGCGAGCATCTCGCCGCCCTGCCCTTGCTGCTGGCCGAGCTCGCGGGGGACCTCGAGGCCTCGCCGCCCGGGACGGTGGCCGTGACGCGCGGGCCCGGCCTCCTGCCCTGCCTCTCGCTCGGACTCGCTTTCGCCCGCGCGCTCGCCCTCGCGCACGGCGCGCGCCTCGTCGGCGTGAACCACCTCCGCGCCCACATCCACTCGCCCTTCCTCGCCCTGCACGCCGCCGACCCCGCGGCCTTCGCCGAGGCGCGCGCCCGCCTGCTCCCGCACCTCGGCCTCGTGGTCTCGGGCGGCAACACCCTGGTGGTGCGGCTGGACGAGGACCTGCGGATGACGGTGGTGGCGCGGACGGTCGACGACGCCGCGGGCGAGGCGCTCGACAAGGGCGCCAAGCTCCTCGGCCTGCCCTACCCCGGCGGCGCGCGCGTCGAGCAGCTGGCCGCCGGCGGCGACGCGTCACGCTTCGCCTTCCCGCGCGGCATCCCCGAGCGCGCCGACCCGCGACTGAGCTTCTCGGGGTTAAAGACGGCGCTGCGCTACCAGGTCGAGAAGCTGGCGCCGGCCGAGGTCGAGGCCGCCCTGCCCGATCTCTGCGCTGGCTACCAGGAGGCGGTCGTCGCCCAGCTCGAGTCGAAGCTCGCGGCCGCGCTCGACCAGCATCCCTGCCGCTCGGTCGGACTCTCGGGCGGTGTCGCCAACAACCGCGCGCTGCGGGCGAGGCTCGGCGCCGTCGCCTCGCGCCGCGGCCTGCCCCTCCTCATCGCGGAGCCGCGGCACTGCGGGGACAACGCGGCGATGATCGCCTTCGCGGCGCTGGCCGAGCCGGGGCT
>CAIPVK010000124.1 GCA_903868455.1 uncultured Opitutia bacterium | reverse complement strand
GTGTGGCACGTTGTACGGGATGTGCTCTCAGCGTCGCCACCTCCATATTGGATTTGGCATTGCCTCGACGTGGTGCACGTATTATGATGTTTGTGGGGGGACCATGCACTTCGGGACCGGGGGCGATTGTGTCCCGTCTCAAGACGGAAGATATACGTTCTCATGCAGACTTGGGTCGGAATGCGGAACCGTTGCATCAGCCGGCTTGTGAATTTTATGCTGGATTGAGTAAACGGCATCATATAAAGGACGGTGGGAAAGGTGGTGGTGGTGGGAAAGGAATTGGGGGATCTACCCAAGCCGTTGCGGCCAACGCCGATGCCACGTCGTGTCATGTCGTTGACATTTTTGCCTGCTCCTTAGATCAGGTGGGAATTTTGGAGATGGGTGAATTGGTCGAGGCCACAGGAGGTCACATGGTCCTGGGAGATTCATTTGGGCAGAGTGTCTTTAAGGAGAGTTTGCGACGTGTCTTTCGCACGTATGGTGATGATGCTACTGTTGGCACCGATGGAGATCAGAATGCTGCTGGTGGAGATGCGGGGTTGATGCAAATGGCGTTCGGTGCGACATTGGAGGTGTTGACGAGCAGGGAATTCAAGGTTAGTGGAGCGATAGGCCCGGTGATGAGCCTTGGGAAAAAATCTCCAAATGTGAGTGACTTAGAAGTAGGGAAGGGTGGCACGAATGCATGGAGTCTGGGGGGGATTGATCCGGGGACGACTATTGCCGTATACTTTGATATTACCAATCCAGGAGTAAGTCGTTGTCTCGACATCAAACTTGATTTACATCGATGCTTGTTCCACGCCCAGAACTAATATCAATTTTTGTGTACTCGTGTCATGTAGACATCGCCACTGCCCGAAGGGAAGCGCAGATACATTCAATTCTTGACCAAGTATCAGCATTCCAACGGTCGAACCCGTCTCCGCGTCACGACTCTTTGTGGACCATGGTACAATCCTCCTCCCGAAAGCGACAAAAATGCCCCACCACCGTCTGGGGGGGGCTATATGAGCAATGGCATGGAACAACCCAATCCGGTGAAAATGAGTTTTGATCAGGAGGCTGCAGCCGTCCTCCTAGCACGCGTGGCCGTTGAACGGACCGAGAAAGAAGATGTTGCCGACGTTTTACGATGGATTGACCGGAGTCTCATACGATTATGCGCCAAGTTTGCTGATTACACCCCTGACGATCCCAACTCCTTCCGTCTTTCTCCTGAGTTTGGACTCTTTCCCCAATTCCTCTTTCATCTACGTCGATCTCAATTCCTTCAACTCTTCAACTCAAGTCCCGATGAAGCGGCTTATTATCGTTACATTCTGAATAGGGAGAATACAACCAATTCTCTCGTAATGATCCAGCCCACCCTTCTCTCCTATTCCTTTAACGGACCACCCCAACCTGCCCTCCTCGACTCTCAATCAGTTCAACCGGATACCATTCTACTTCTTGATACGTTTTTCCACGTGGTAGTCTTTCACGGAGAAACCTGTGCAGCATGGCGAGAACAACGATATCACGAGCAGGAGGAGCATGTGGCATTTCGAAATCTGCTAGAGGCCCCTCAGGCGGATGCACAAATGATAATGGATAATCGATTCCCTGTTCCGAGGTACATTGTTTGCGATCAGCACAAGAGTGAGGCACGGTTTTTGATGGCCAAGTTGAACCCCAGTGTGACGCATAATAGTGAGGGGATGGGGGGAGCCCAAGTGTTTACGGACGATGTTTCTCTCCGAGTATTCATGGAACACTGTAAGTTTTTTTCCTTATATATTTGACTCCGCACGATCATTGATTGCATGCGTCTAAAATGCTGAAATAATTTTCTTACTTTTTCTTCGCAGTGATGAAACTTGCTGTTCAGTCATGAGGGAGTTGGACTTACTGAAGACTCATCCGCTTCGTCAATTTTTCGCGCTTTCCATTTGAGGAGGATGAAAGCATTATGGGTGGGTGCCAGTGGCGACAACTAAACAAATCAACATCACTTTAATGGAGCTTCTGTTTTAGCAATAATCTACTCAAATTAATACAAGAAGTTGTTATTGCGCGTACCATCTCGCACAGTAGCTTTTTATATTTCGGTGCAATCTAGGTCTCGCCCGCCTTCCGCGCCGAGGACGTGGCCGCCTTCCTCCGCCGCCGCGCGCGCTCGCCCATCAAGGCCGTCCTCCTCATGCAGGAGCGCTTCCCCGGCATCGGCAACTGGATGGCCGACGAGGTCCTGTGGCGCGCGGGCTTCCACCCCAAGGCCAAGGCCGGCGCCTTCGGCCCGCTCGCCGTCCGGAGGCTCCACGCGACCCTGCGCGAGGTCTGCCGCGACGCGCTCCGCGTCATCGGCGAGGACTGGTCCGACCCGCCCGACAGTTGGCTCTTCAACCACCGATGGGAGAAGGGCGGCCGCTGCCCGCGCACGCGAGGGCCGCTCTCGCACGCCACCATCGGGGGTCGCACCACCTGCTGGTCGCCGCGCCGGCAGGTTCTCGGCGCGGAACGCCGTTGACCGACGGCGCTCGGATGAGGACCTTGCGCCCATGCGCGTGACCGGCGGCAAGGCCAGGGGCATCCAGCTCCGCGTTCCCTCGGGCCCCGTCCGGCCCGCGACGGACGCCATCCGCGAGGCCGTCTTCAACTCCCTCGCCGCCTACGTCCCCGGCGCGCGCGTCCTCGACCTCTTCGCCGGCACCGGCGCCTACGCGCTCGAGGCGCTGAGCCGAGGCGCCCGCTCCGCCGTCTGCGTCGACCGCGCGGGGGCCGACGTCATCCGCGCGAACGCCGCGGCGGTCGCCAAGTCCATGGCCCTCGACGCCTTGCCGCTCGAGGTGATCACGGGCGACGCCACGGCCTACGTGGTGCCCGCGCCCGACTTCGACCTCGTCGTCGCCGATCCGCCTTGGGAGCTCTGGGAGCGCTCGGGCGACGCGATAGCCGCCGTCGCCGCAGCCGCGGCCGCGCCCGGCCCCGACAGCCGCCTCATCCTCGAGGCGCCCGGCGGCTTCGTCGTGCCCGTCCCCGAGGGCTGGCGCCTGCACAAGACGCTCGGCAAGGGCAAGGGCCAGCCGGCGGCCTCGCTCCTGCGCAGGCTTTGAGCGTTCAGACCAGCGGCCGGTGCGCCTTCCAGCAGCCGAGGCCCGCGAGCATGAGCGCGCCGCCCGCCAGGCAGGCCGCCTCGACCCTCAGGACGCGGTCGCCCACGTGGCGGAGCGAGAACCCCGCCGCGCGCAGCGCGTCGCGCTCGGCCGCGTCCCAACCGCGTTCCGGCCCGATGGCGAGCAAGGCGGGTCCCCCCGCGCCCTTGGAGGGCACGAGCGGTCCCTCCGCCTCGTAGGGGTCCAGCGCCACCCGCCACCCGCCCTTGGGCAGCGCCTCGAGCGCGGCGGCGAGGGAGGGGCTGTGGACGACCTCCGGCACGAGCGCGGAGCAGGCCTGCTCCGTCCCCTTCTCGACCTGCTCCCGCCACTCATCCGTCGTCCATAGCGAGCTCGTCGCGTACGCCGGGTCGCCCTTCGCGGGCTTGAAGAAGCGGATGCGGCGCGCGCCGAGCGAGGCGAGGTCGTGCAGCACCTTGCGCGCCGACTGCGGGCGGGGCAGCCCGACCAGCACCTCGAGCGGGAGCGGGGCCTGGGGCTCGGCCTCCCAGCGGATGCCGAAGGTCAGGCGGGGCTCGGTCGTCAGCACGGTGGCGATCCCGCGCCGGCCGCCGCGGACGCCGACGTGCACGGTGGAGCCGATGCCGGCGTGCACGGTCTTCAGCAGGTGGCGCGCCCGCGCGTCGGTCGTCGCCAGGCCGTCGCGCGCCTCGTCCGCGGTGAGCAGCATCAGGTTCATGGCGCGACCTTGGGCGCCGCGCCCCGCCGCGGCGAGCCTTCGCTGGTCCTCCTTGCCGCGGTCGCCTCGGCGGGTAAGATGGGGGCGATGGATATCCAAGGCCTCCGCCGCGAGTACGCCGACCACGGTCTGGACGCGCACGAGCTCGCCCCCGACCCCGTCGACCAGTTCCGCTTCTGGTTCAAGCAGGCCTGCGACGCCGGGATCCGCGAGCCCAACGCGCTCGTCCTCGCCACCGCGGGCGGCGACGGCTCGCCCGCCTCGCGCGTGGTCCTGCTCAAGGCCTTCGACGCCCGCGGCTTCACCTTCTTCACCAACCTCGGGAGCGACAAGGCCCTCGACCTCGTCGCCAACCCCCGCGCCTCGATCACCTTCCCCTGGGTCGACCTCGAGCGCCAGGTCCACGTCCGCGGCCGCGTCGAGCCCGTATCCGCCGAGGAGACCGCGACCTATTTCCGATCCCGCCCCCGCAACAGCCAGCTCGGCGCCTGGGCCTCGCGCCAAAGCCGTCCCATCGCCAGCCGGGCCGACCTCGAGCGCGCCTTCGCCGAGGTCCAGGCGCGATTCCCCGAGGGGGAGATTCCCGTGCCCGAGAACTGGGGTGGACTCCGACTCATCCCCGAGGCCCTCGAATTCTGGCAGGGTCGCCCCAGCCGCCTCCACGACCGCTTCCTCTACGAGCGGTCAGCCGGGGGTTGGTCGGTGAAGCGTCTTCAGCCTTGATTCATAAGATTCGCTAATAGCAAACCCCTTCTCGCGCTTACTGTGATAGGGGGATTTAACCGCGGCATTGACCGCATTCGGCCGCTCTCCTTCACCTTACCTTCCCTTGCATGCGCCTTTCGCCCGCCATGTTCCTCCTCCCCGCCGTCCTCCCGGCGGCGGTGTCCCCTAAGGCGACCGACCTTGGCGTCGAGATCCTCGGTCTTCCCCTGACAAACTCGGTGGTGACGACCTGGATCATCGGCCTGCTCATCATCCTCGGCGTCCGCCTCGCCGTGGGCACGCCCAAGCTCGTCCCGGGCAAGGGTCAGTCCGTGGTGGAGGGTCTCGCGGTGGGCCTCAGGGACACCCTCGAGCCCATCGTCGGCAAGCGGATGATCGGCAAGACCTTCCCCATCCTCTGCGGCTTCTTCGTCTTCATCCTGCTGATGAACTGGAGCGGCCTGCTTCCCGGCGTCGGGACTCTCAAGTTCGCCCAGGCCGCGGCGCCCGGAGACGGGCATGCGGCGACGTGGATCGACCTCATCCGACCCGCCAACTCCGATCTCAACACCACCCTCGCGCTGAGCGTGCTTTCCTTCGGTTTCTGGACCTATTTCGTTCTGCGCTACGCCGGCATCAAGGTCCTCGCCCACGACCTCTTCGGCAACAAGGCCGACAAGCGGGAGATCGGGCTGGTGATGTGGCTCCTGCTCAGCTTCATCTTCCTCGCGGTGGGAGGCATCGAGGTCGTCTCCATCCTGTTCCGCCTCATCTCCCTGTCCTTCCGCCTCTACGGAAACGTCTTCGGCGGCGAGAACCTGATCCACGCCCTCGGCGGCATCGCCCCCGTCGTCATCCCGGCGGTGGCCGCGATGCTCGAGGTGCTGGTCGGCCTGATCCAAGCCTTCGTCTTCACGCTCCTCTCGGCCGTCTACATCGGCCTTATCTGCAACCACGAGGGCGGTCACGACGACGAGCACGCCCACTGAAACCTTCCTTTCGCGGCCCGCGACCTGCTGGGAATTCCCCATGCGGCGAGCCCGAGAAAACCCCAAACCCAAAACCACATGATCCTCGCTGAAATCACCGGTTCCCTCCCCGCCGCCGTCGGCTGCTTCGCCGCCGCCATCGGCGTCGGCATGGTCGGTGCCAAGGCCGTCGAGTCGGTCGGTCGCAACCCGGAGGCCTCGGGCAAGATCCTCGTCCAGTCCATCCTGGGCATGGCGCTCGCCGAAGCCGTCGCGTTCTACGCGATCTTCCTGACCTGACGTCACGGCGGCGGGCTCCTCCCGGGGCCCGCCGCTCCCCTTTTTTCGGATCACACCCTTCCCCTCATGAGCCTCCTTCCCCTCGCCCTCGCCGCGTCGGACTCCAAGATCACCGTCCTGGCCGACAAGTTCGGCGTCGACCTGCCCCACTTCCTCGCCCAGGTCGTCAACTTCAGCCTGCTTGCGTTCGTCCTCTACCGTTTCGCGGTCAAGCCCGCCCTCGGCCAGCTCGAGCAACGCACCGCCCTCATCGAGAAGGGCTTGGCCGACGCCAAGGCCGCCGCCGAGGCCAAGGCCGAGGCCGAGCGCCGCCGCGAGGCGATCCTCACCCAGGCCTCCCAGGAGGCCGCCGCCTTGGTGACCCAGGCCGCCGCCACCGCCCAGAAGACCGTCGAGGCCGCCAAGGCCGCCGCCGCCGCCGAGGCCGCCGAGGTCCTGCGCCGCGGCCAGGCCGCGCTCGAGTCCGAGCGCGCCAAGATGCTCGCCGAGGTCCGCGCCGAGGTCGCCCGCCTCGTCGTCGCCACCACCGCCAAGGTCATCGACCAGTCGCTCGACGACGCCGCCAAGGCGCGCGTCAACGAGGCCGCCGCCAAGGCCCTCGCCAACTGACCATGTCCCCCGCCGCCGCCCGCGCCGAGGCCAAGCGCCTCCTCGCCCTCTCCCTGGAGGGCGGCGCCGTCTCCGCCGAGCGCGTCGGCGCCGTGCTGGGCGCGCTGGCCAAGTCACGCCCCGCCCACGAGCTTCGCCCCGTGCTCAAGGCCTATCTCTCAGCCGTCCGTCGCGAGGTCGTCCGATCCGAGGTCCGCGTGGAGCACGCCGGTCCCCTCGCCCCCGAGGCCTTGGCCGCCATCGCCGCCGCCCTTTCCCGCGCCGCCGGTCGCCCCCTCCGCCCCGTCGCCCGGCGTGACGACTCCCTCCTCGCCGGCTTGCGCGCGCGCGTCGGCGACGACGTCCTCGACCTGACCGCGCTGGGACGCCTCGAGCGCCTCGAGCGCTCCCTCGCCGCCTGACCCCCCTCTCCCCCCAACCCCCTTCCCAACCCTTCCTTCAATGAGCAACGTCATCGACCAGATCCAGCAGGCCATCGCCGGCCTCGACGCCCGCGCGGGCAAGTCCAACGTCGGCACCATCGTCTCCCTCGCGGACGGCGTCGCCGCCGTCGAGGGCCTCTCCGGCGTCATGATGAACGAGATGGTGGAGTTCCCCGGAGGCCTGATGGGCGTCGCCCTCAACCTCGCCGAGGACACCGTCGGCTGCGTCGTCATGGGCGACATCTCCTCCCTGAAGGAGGGCATGCAGGCCAAGACCACCGGCCGCCTCCTCTCCGTCCCCGTCGGCAAGGGACTCCTCGGCCGCGTGGTCGACGCCCTCGGCAACCCCGTGGACGGCAAGGGCCCCGTCGCCGCCACCGAGCGCTACCCCGTCGAGAAGATCGCCCCCGGCATCACGCCCCGCAAGTCCGTCGACCAGCCCATGCAGACGGGCATCATGGCCATCGACGCCATGATCCCCATCGGCCGCGGCCAGCGCGAGCTCATCATCGGCGACCGCGCCACCGGCAAGACCACCATCGCCGTCGACACCATCATCAACCAGGCCAACGCCAACCGCGTCGGCCTCGCCTCCGGCGACCCCAAGTTCCGCCCCGTCTACTCCATCTACGTCGCGGTCGGCGCCAAGAACTCCTCCATCGCCCGCACCATCGGCACGCTCGAGAAGGCCGGCGCCATGGAGTTCTGCGTCATCGTCACCGCCCCCGCGGCCGACAACGCGGCCAACCAGGTCTTCGCGCCCTTCTCCGGCACCGCCATCGGCGAGTGGTTCATGGAGAACGGCCACGACGCCCTCATCGTCTACGACGACCTCTCGAAGCACGCCGCGGCCTACCGCCAGATCTCCCTCATCCTCAAGCGCCCCTCGGGCCGCGAGGCCTACCCCGGCGACGTCTTCTACCTGCACTCCCGCCTGCTCGAGCGCTCCGCGCGCCTCGCCGGCAAGGGCTCGCTCACCGCGCTGCCCATCATCGAGACCCAGGCGGGCGACGTCTCGGCCTACGTCCCGACCAACGTCATCTCCATCACCGACGGCCAGGTCTTCCTGCAGACCGACCTCTTCAACCAGGGCATCCGCCCCGCCGTCTCCGTCGGCCTCTCCGTCTCGCGCGTCGGCTCCGCCGCCCAGATCAAGGCCTTCAAGCAGGTCGCCGGCAAGGTGAAGGGCGAGCTCGCCCAGTACCGCGAGCTGGCCGCCTTCGCCCAGTTCGGCTCCGACCTCGACGCCCAGACCAAGGGCATCCTCGACAAGGGCGACCGCTTCGTGGAGCTGTTCAAGCAGCCCCCCAACGCGCCCAAGTCCGCCGAGATCCAGGTCGCCCTCATCTGGGCGATGCAAAACGGCTTCTTCGCCGACGTCCCCGTCAAGTCCGTCACCGCCGCCGCCGCCGGCCTGCAGGCCGCCCTCGAGGCCGCCAAGCCCGGCGTCCTCGCCAAGATCCGCGGCGGCGACAAGATCGACGACGCCGGCGCCGCCGAGCT
Organism: uncultured Opitutia bacterium; assembly: GCA_903868455.1. Classification (GTDB taxonomy): domain Bacteria; phylum Verrucomicrobiota; class Verrucomicrobiia; order Opitutales; family UBA953; genus UBA8828. The sequence continues at coordinate 3,992 of CAIPVK010000124.1, read as the reverse complement.
CAAGGCCGCCTGCGAGGCCTGGAAGCGCACCTTCAAGGCCTGATAAGGGCCGACCCGACCCCCGCCCGCCCCCGCCCATGCCCAAGGGACTCCGCGAGATCCGCAACCGCATCAAGTCGGTCAAGAGCACCGGTCAGATCACCCGTGCCATGCAGCTCGTCGCGTCCTCCAAGATGAAGAAGGCGCAGGACGCGGCCAAGGCCGGCCGCGAGTATGCCGAGCTGCTCGGCGAGATCCTCGACACCGCCGCCGCCAAGGCGGGCGGCCTCGAGCACCCGCTCCTCACCCGCCGCGAGGTCCGCGTGCGCGGCGTCCTCATCGTCACGCCCGACAAGGGCATGTGCGGCGCCCTCAACAGCAACCTCCTCCGCGCCGCCCTCGAGATCCCCGGCGCCGCCTTCGTGACGCTCGGCCGCAAGGGCCGCCAGTCGCTCGCCCGCGCCGGCCGCACCCTGCTCGCGGACTTCCCGGTGACGGACAAGGCCGCCTTCGCCGAGGTCCGCCCCGCGGCCGAGTTCCTGCTCAAGGCCTTCCTCGAGGGCAAGGTCGACACCGTCGAGGTGCTCTACGCCCACTTCAAGAACACGCTCGTCCAGGCCCCCCGCCTCCAGCGCCTGCTCCCCGCCGACGACCTCGTCGGCCAGGCCCGCGCCCTGCGCGAGAAGCTCGGCCTGCCCGAGCCCAAGGTCGAGGCCGACGAGCGCGACATGGCCTTCGAGCCCTCCGCTCCCGAGATCCTGTCGCGCCTGCCCGCCCTCTTCTACAAGGTGGCCGTCCACCAAGCCGTGCTCGAGGCCAAGGCCTCGGAGCACAGCTCGCGCATGGTCGCGATGAAGGCCGCCACCGACAACTCCAAGAAGATCGCCGCCGCGCTCTCCCTCGAGTACAACAAGGCCCGCCAGGCCGCCATCACCCAGGAGATCCTGGAGCTCACCGCCGGCGCCTCCCAGGCCTGAACCCCTTTCCCCAACCGACCCCTTACCAATGAGCACCACCGGAACCATCACCCAGGTCCTCGGCGCCGTCGTCGACGTCCAGTTCGCCGCCGACAAGGTCCCCGAGATCTACAACGCCCTGCACGTCGACTACTCGGTCGAGGGCAAGGCCACCCGCCTCGTCCTCGAGGTCCAGCAGCACCTCGGCGCCGGCCTCGTCCGCGCCGTCGCGATGTCGACCACCGAGGGCCTCGTCCGCGGCATGCCCGCCAAGGACACCGGCGCCTCCATCACCGTGCCGGTCGGCAACTCCGTCCTCGGCCGCATCTTCAACGTCACCGGAGACCCCGTGGACGACCGCGGCGAGGTCAAGGCCGAGAAGCGCTACCCCATCCACCGCCAGCCCCCGCCCCTCACCGAGCAGAAGACCTCGGCCGAGCTGCTGCCCACCGGCATCAAGGTCATCGACCTCATCTGCCCCTTCGTGAAGGGCGGCAAGGTCGGCGCCTTCGGCGGCGCCGGCGTCGGCAAGACCGTCGTGATCATGGAGCTGATCAACAACATCGCCATGAAGCAGGGCGGCTTCTCCCTCTTCGCCGGCGTCGGCGAGCGCTCCCGCGAGGGCAACGACCTCTACCATGAGATGTCCGAGGCGGGCGTCATCGACCAGAAGGACCTCTCCAAGTCCAAGGTCGCCCTCGTCTACGGCCAGATGAACGAGCCCCCCGGCGCCCGCATGCGCGTCGCCCTCTCGGCGCTCGCCATGGCGGAGTACTTCCGCGACGAGCAGAACCGCGACGTGCTCCTCTTCGTCGACAACATCTTCCGCTTCTCCCAGGCGGGCTCCGAGGTCTCGGCCCTGCTCGGCCGCTCCCCCTCCGCGGTCGGCTACCAGCCCACCCTCGCCTCCGAGATGGGCAACCTCCAGGAGCGCATCACCTCGACGACCAAGGGCTCGATCACGTCCTTCCAGGCCGTGTACGTCCCGGCGGACGACCTGACCGACCCCGCCCCCGCCAACACCTTCGCCCACCTCGACTCCACCGTCGTGCTCGAGCGCCGCATCGCCGAGCTCGGCATCTACCCGGCTGTCGACCCCCTCGCCTCCACCTCGACCGCCCTCGCCCCCGAGGTCGTCGGCGACCGCCACTTCAAGGTGGCCCGCGGCGTGCAGGGCCTCCTGCAGCGCTACAAGGACCTGCAGGACATCATCGCCATCCTCGGCCTCGACGAGCTCTCGCCCGAGGACAAGCTGGTCGTCTTCCGCGCCCGCAAGGTGCAGAAGTTCCTCTCCCAGCCCTTCCACGTCGCCGAGGTCTTCACCGGCTCGCCCGGCAAGTACGTCGCGCTCGAGGACACCATCCGCGGCTTCGAGATGATCCTCTCCGGCGAGCTCGACCACGTGAACGAGAACGACTTCTACATGAAGGGCGGCATCGACGAGGTCCTCGAGGCCGCCGCCAAGGCGAAGGCCGGCGACGTCGCCAAGGCCAAGGCCTGAGCCCCATGCCCCTCCAGGTCGAGATCGTCACCCCCGACCGCCGCGCCTACCAGGGCGCGGCCGACGGCGTGACCCTGCCCACCGCGCTCGGCGAGGTCGGCATCCTGCCCGGCCACATCCCCCTCACCGCGGTCATCGCCGCGGGCGAGGTCGCCGTCACCCTCGGCGGCAAGGTCACGCGCCTCGCCGTCGACCAGGGCTTCGTCCGCGTCGTCGGCGACAAGGTCTCGGTCGTGACCGAGGCCGCCCTCGACGTCGCCAAGATCGACCTCGCCGCGGCCGAGCAGGCCGAGGCCCGCGCCCGCCAGGCGCTCGAGGAGGCCAAGGGTTCCCGCGATCCGGATCCCGAGGGCCTGCTCCGGCTCGAGCAACAGCTCCGCTTCGCCGCCATCCAGCGCATGGCGAAGGGCCGCTCCTCCAGCAGCGCCGACTGAGGGAGGGCGGAGGTTGGCAACCGCCGCGTTGTCCCCATCCTCCCCTCCATGGAATCCCCCTCCACCCTCGGCGAAAGGGCCGTCCGGCTCGCCGCCGAGCTCCTCGCCGAGGCCCGCCGACGGCTGCGTCCGGCCGACGCCCGCGCGCTCGCGCAGGTCGCGCGCATGATGGAGGACCCGGCGGGCAAGGCCGCCACGCTCGCGCTCTGCGACCGCGTCTTTCGTCCGGGCACCTCGGCCGGCGCCGCCCGCCAGCTCCGCGGCGTCGTCGCCGACCTCGGCGTGCCGCGCTATCTCGGCCCCGCCGACCGCGCGCTCTTCGCCGCCGGAGCCGCCGCGGCGCCCTTCCTCCCCTGGGTCGTCATGCCCCAGGTCGAGCGGCGCCTGCGCCTCGAGACCGGGGCCGTCATCCTGCCGGCCGAGCCCGCGTCGCTCGCCGCCCATATCGTCCGCCGCCGCGCCGAGGGCGTGCGCCTCAACCTCAACCGACTCGGCGAGGCCATCCTCGGCGAGGAGGAGGCCGGGCGCCGCTTCCGCGCCAACCTCGGCCTGCTCGCCGACCCGAAGGTCGACTACATCTCGGTCAAGGTCTCCTCGGTCTGCTCCCAGGTGTCGTCGCTCGGCTTCGAGCGCTCGCTCGCCGACATCCAGGTGCGCCTGCGCGAGCTCTACCGCTCCTGCCTGCGCCACCGCCCGGCCAAGTTCGTCAACCTCGACATGGAGGAGTACCGCGACCTCGAGCTGACCGCCGAGGCCTTCCTCCGCACGCTCGGCGAGCCGGAGTTCCGCGGCCTGTCCGCGGGCATCGTCCTCCAGGCCTACCTGCCCGACGCCCACCTCGTCCAGCGCCGCATCACCGAGTGGGCGCAGGCGCGGGTCGCCGCGGGCGGCGCGCCCGTCAAGGTGCGCCTCGTCAAGGGCGCCAACCTCGCGATGGAGCGCGTCGAGGCGGAGATCCACGGCTGGGAGCAGGCGCCCTATGCGACCAAGGCGGAGGTCGACGCCAACTTCCGCCGCATGCTGCTCTGGGCGACGGACGCCGGCCGCACCTCGGCCGTGCGCCTCGGCGTCGGCTCGCACAACCTCTTCGACCTCGCCCTCGCGCTCGTCCTCCGCGAGGAG
>CAIPVK010000123.1 GCA_903868455.1 uncultured Opitutia bacterium | reverse complement strand
CTGGCTCGGCTCGGTCAGCCCCATCGCCCTGCGCCGCAACCTCGCCTGGCTCTGGGAGAACAAGCGCCAGCGCGTGACCCTCGACGCCGGCGCCTTCGGCCGCGTCACCTTGGTCGCGGTCGGCGCCACGAACGTCGGCGGGATCGTCGAGACCTACGCCGCGGGCCGGCCCGTCGCGAAGGGCGACGAGCGGGGCTACTTCCGCTTCGGCGGCTCCTGGGTCGCCACCCTCTTCGAGCCGGGCAAGGTCCGGCTCGCCCCGGACCTCGCCGACGCCACGGGGCGGGGCCTCGAGCTGCTGGCCCGCTTCGGCACGCCGATGGCGAGGCTTGCCTGAGGGGTTCGGGCGAACGATAACGAAGCCGGACCGCTCGGGTGGTGGAATGGCAGACACACCAGTTTTAGGTACTGGCGCCGAAAGGCATGCGGGTTCGACTCCCGCCCCGAGCACCCGTCCAAACTCGACAGCCCTCGGCCGACCCGCACGCTGGCGGCCATGTTCGCCTGGCTCCGCAGGATCCTGACCGGGGAGGCGCCGCCCGAGGCGGCGCCGGCGGACGAACCCGCGCCGACCGAGCGCCTCGCCTCGACCCGCCCCCCGGGCGTGCAGTCCTGGATCGGGGTCGACCTCGACGGCACGCTCGCGCGCGCCGAGGGCTGGAAGGGCATGGACGTCATCGGCGAGCCCGTCCCCGGCATGATGCGCCGCGTGCGCGCCTGGGTCGACAAGGGCCTGAAGGTCAAGGTCGTCACCGCCCGCGCCGGCGACCCGGTCGGCCTCGCCGCCACCCAAGCCTGGCTCGGGCGCCACGGCCTGGGCGGCCTCGAGGTCACGGACCGGAAGGACTTCGGGATGCTCGAGCTCTGGGACGACCGCGCCATCCAGGTCGTCCACAACACCGGCATCTGCTTCCTCAGCCCCTCGGCCTTCGGGCGCCCGCGCGCGCCCATCCTGCCCGACGAGGCCCTCGGGTCGACCTACCTCCTCGTGGGCGCCGAGCGCTTCGAGACCCTGCGGCCCGAACCCAAGCCCGCCCCTTCCGCCGACAAGCCATGATCGCCTCCCTCAAGGTCGAATACTCCCTCCGCGTCCTCGCCCAGCTCGCGCGCCGGCACAAGCCGGGCACGGTGGTGCGCATCGAGGACCTCGCGAAGGCCGAGGCCATCCCGGCCAACTACCTCGTGCAGCTCCTCAACGAGCTGCGCGAGGGCGAGCTCGTCGCCTCCAAGCGCGGCAAGGCGGGCGGCTACCGCCTCGCGCGCAACCCGTCGGACATCTCGCTGCAGGACGTCCTGGCCGTGGTCGAGCCCTCGCTCGGCAAGACGAAGGTCACGGTCAAGGGCGCCTCGGGCCCGCAGGTCGCCGCGCTCTGGCGCGAGGTCTCGCGCCGCCTGGAGGCCGAGCTCGACAAGGTCACCCTCGCCCACCTCATGCGCGGCGGCGACGGCGGGGATTGGGAGATCTGACGACGGGGGGCGGGGAGCGGGGAGTGGGGAGTGGGGAGCGGTGTGTGCGGAGCGGGGCCGATGCGGATGGATTCCCTTCAGGAGAAGCGGGCTTGGATGGGTGACCGGTCATCTCGGTCGACCCTCAACTGCGCCCATGTGGAGTACGGTGGCTAATTGCGCTCAACTGAATTCATGGCGCAGGTTGGGCCCACGTGTCCTCCGCATCCTCCCCATCCTACGCCTCCTCCGTATCCTTCCCCGTCAAAGCACCAGCATCGCGTCGCCGTAGCTGAAGAAGCGGTACTCGCGGCGGACGGCCTCGGCGTAGATCTCCTT
>CAIPVK010000122.1 GCA_903868455.1 uncultured Opitutia bacterium | reverse complement strand
GCGCTCGTAGGCGACGAGGGCGCGCTCGGCCATGCGCAGCTCGAGGTTCTCGTTGGGGGCGTGGAGGCGCGAGTCGGGCGTAAAGAGCCCGATCATGACGGAGTCCAGGCCGGTCTCGCGCCGGATGTCGCCGATGATGGGCACGCTGCCGCCCTCGCGCAGGTAAAGGGGGGGCCGTCCGAAGGCCGCGCCGATGGCGGCCTCGGCCTCGGCGAAGGCGCGCTGCAGGAGCGGCTTCTGTCCGGCGGGGGTGTTCGGGCGTCCCGGGGGGCAGACGAAGTAGGCGCCGCTGCTCTGGCGGTGGCGGATCTCGCAGCGGATCCCCTTGGGCACGCGGGCGCGGATGGCGGCCTCGACGCGGGCGACGGTGGCCTCGGGATCCATCCCGGGCACGAGGCGGCAGGTGATCTTGGCGAAGGCCTTGCTCGGGATGACGGTCTTCGAGCCCTCGCCTTGGTAGCCGCCGCCGATGCCGTTGAACTCGAGCGTCGGGGCGAAGCGCGTGGCCTCGGCGCCGGAGAGACCGGGCGCAGGGTGGAGAGCCTCGACGCCGAGGCGGGCGGCGTAGGCGGCGTCGGTTAGCCCCAGCTGGCGCAGCTGCTCGCGCTCCCAGTCGGCGGGCGACTCGACGCCGTCGTAGAAGCCCTCGACGGCCACGGTGTTGTCGGCGCGGTGCAGCGAGGCGCAGATCTCGGCGAGGGCCTGGATCGGGTTGTAGACGGCGCCGCCGTCCAGGCCGGAATGCAGGTCGCCCTTGGGGCCGGTCAGCGTGACCTCCATGCCGATGATGCCGCGAAGGCCGGTGGTGACGACGATCTGGTCGGACGACGGGCTGGCGGTGTCGGAGAGGAGGACGCAGCCGGCCTCGGCCAGCTCGTCGCGATGCGCGGCGAGGAAGCCCGGGAAGGACGGCGAGCCGATCTCCTCCTCGCCCTCGACGAGGAAGGTGACGCGGAGGGGGAGGTCGGGACGGCGGGCGAGCAGGCGGGCGAGGGCGACCAAGGCGACCAGGTGGGGGCCCTTGTTGTCGGCCGTGCCGCGGCCCCAGATACGCCCGTCGCGAACCTCGGGCTCGAAGGCGGGCGAGGTCCAGAGGTCGAGGGGGTCGGGCGGCTGGACGTCGTAGTGGCCGTAAAGGACGATGTGGGGCCAGTGGGCGGGCCCGCGGCGACGGCCGAGGACGATGGGGTGGAGGGGGGTGGGGACGACCTCGACCTCGAGGCCGGCCCGCTTCATCATGTCGCAGAGGTGCTCGCGGGCGCCGACCATGCCCTGGGCGAAGGCGGGGTCGGCCGAGACGCTGGGGTGGCGCACGTAAGCGAGCAGTTCCTGCACGAAATCCATGGTCCGAGGCTTGGCGAGGGAGGGGCTTCGGGCGAGCCAAAGCGGGTCTTGGGGTTGAAAACTGGGGGTTTAACCGAAGATTTCAAGGCATGCTCGGGCCTTGGATTCTCCTTCGTCTCGTGGCGGGCGGCCTCCTGGTCGCCACCGGGCTGGTGGGTTTGCTCATCCCCGTGATGCCCGGGGTGCTCTTCATCGCCCTCGGCCTGAGCATCGGGATCACCTGGCACCCGCGGGGACTGGCCCTCTGGCGTCGGCTCAAGGCGGGGACCTACCGCCTGCTCGCGCGGCTGTGCGGGAGACGAAAGGCGCGCCCGGCTCCGGTGATCAAGGGAGGAGCTTGAGGAAGGTCCGCTTGCCGGCCTGGAGCACGACGGGCTCGGAGGGGCGGGCGAGGCGCTGGGCGCGCTCGGTCACCTTGGCGTCGCCGACCTTGACCGCGCCTCCCTCGATGAGGCGGACGATCTCCTTCTTGGACGGGAAGAGGCCGCTCGCCGCGAGGAGGTCGACCACCGCCGCGTCGGACGCGCCGGGGGCGAGCGTCCCCCACGCCGCCTCGGGCATGTCGTCGCGGACCTGGCCCTTGGAGAAGACCTTCTCGAACTGCGCGCGCTCGTAGGCGCCGGCCTCCGCGCCATGGAACTTGGCGGTGAGGGCGGCGGCGAGCTGCTTCTTCATCTCCATCGGGTGCTCGGCGCGACGCCGGGCGACCTCGGCCTCGTCGGCCCCGAGCAGGAGGCGGTAGTAGGTCCACATCGTGTCGTCGGGGACCGACATCACCTTGCCGAAGATGTCCTTGGGGCCGTCGTTGAACGCGATGAAGTTGCCGAGGGACTTCGACATCTTGTGGACGCCGTCCAGTCCGACGAGCAGGGGCATGGTCAGCACGGCCTGCGGCGGCTGGCCGGCGGCGACCTGGAGGTCGCGACCGACGAGCATGTTGAAGAGCTGGTCGCTGCCGCCGAGCTCGAGGTCGGCCCGGAGCTCCACCGAGTCGTGGCCCTGGAGGAGGGGGTAGAGGAACTCGACCAGCGAGATCGGGGTGCCGTCGGCGTGGCGCTTGGCGAAGTCCTCGCGGGCGAGCATCTGCTGGACGGTCATGTGCCGGCAGAGCTGGATGGCGTCGAGGAAGGACAGCCGGCCGAACCAGTCGCCGTTGCGGACGACCTCGGTGCGCCCACGGTCGAGGATCCGGTAGGCCTGGTCGAGGTAAGTCGCGGCGTTGGACGCGATCTCGTCGGGCGTCAGGACGGGCCGGGTGGAGGAGCGGCCGGTCGGGTCGCCGACGCGGGTGGTGAAGTCGCCGATGAGGAGGACCGCGGTGTGGCCGAGGTCCTGGAGCTCGCGGAGCTTGTTCAGGCAGACCATGTGCCCGAAGGTGAGGTCGGGACGCGTGGGATCGACGCCCAGCTTGACGCGGAGGGGCTTGCCCGCGGCGAGGCGGGCGAGGAGGGCTTCCTCGCCGATGAGGCGCTCGGAGCGGGCCTTGATGCGGGCGAGCTGTTCGGCCGGGGTCATCGCGGGTAGACTGTCCGCTTCCGCCGCCCCGGGGAAAGGCAAAAAGCGCTCAGTCGCGGCCGCCGAACTTGCGCGCGGGCGGCGCGGAGGCGGGGACGGGCTCGACCTGGACCCCGACGCAGGCGGGGTGGCGCCCGAGCTCGGCGTAGGTGGCGGGGTCGAGGCGCGTGGTCATGCCGCGCGCGGCGTCGGCGACGAGCAGGCGGCCGTCGGGCTGCTGGAAGGCGACGCCCACCTGGGTGGGGCCGTCGACGCGGCGGGCGACCTCGGCGAGGCGGGCGAGGAAGCCCTCGGCCTCGGGGCCGGGGCGGAGGACGAAGGTGGCGCGCGCGACCAGCGAGGGGCAGTCGCGCAGGGGCCGGATGGCGTGGGCCTGCAGCGCCCACTCGCCGCGCTCCTCGCGGTGGACGAGGCGGCAGTCGACCGCGACCATGGAGCCGTCCATCAGGAGCGGCGTCTCGCCGTCCTTGAGCAGGGCCGCCTTCTCGTAGGCGTCCGTGAACATGAGGATGGGCAGCGTGCGGCGTCGGTCCGCCAGGTTGAAGATCGCCCAGGGCCGGTTGTCCTTCTTGGCCAGCTTCTTCTCGAGCCCGCCGATGATGCCGCAGACGCGGACGTGGTGGCGGCCGTCCTTGGGGAGGTCGACCTCGGCCAGGGTGCCGTGGAAGGTCGTCACGGCCTCGTCGAGGCCGTTGAAGTCGGCGAGCGGGTGGCCGGAGAGGTAGAGGCCGAGGAGCTCCTTCTCGTTGCGCAGGCGCTCGAGCCGGGGCATCGGCGGGGACTTGCGCAGGATGGGGTCGCCGCCGGCCGCGTCGCCCGCGCCCGCGCCCATCAGGTCGAAGAGGCTGCCCTGCCCCGCGGCGCGCTCCTTGCGCTCGGTGGCGTGGCGGCGGCGGACGGACTCCACGGAGTCGACGAGGTGCTGGCGGTCCTCCTTGGTGAAGTCGAGGGCGCCGGCGCGGATGAGGCACTCGAGCGTGCGCGCGTTGACGTCGGTCTCGCCCAGCCGGCCGACGAGGTCGTCGAGCCCGCGGAAGGGGCCGCCCTTGGCGCGCTCGGCCACGATGGCGCGGGCGGCGAGCTCGCCGACGCCCTTGATGGCGCCGAGGCCGAAGCGGATGGCGTTCTCGGCGTGCGAGGGCGTGAAGTCGGTGTCGGAAAGGTTGATGTCCGGGCCGGACATGCGGATGCCGAGGGCCTCGCACTCGCCGACGAACTCCGCGAGCTTCTCGGAGTTGCCCTGCTCGGAGGTCAGGACCGCCGCCATGAACTCGACCGGGTAGTTGGCCTTCAGGTAGGCGGTGCGGTAGGAGAGGATGGCGTAGGCGGCGGAGTGGGACTTGTTGAAGCCGTACTCGGCGAACTTCTCGAGGATGGCGAAGATCTCCTCGGCCTTGCGGCGCGGGATGCCGTGGGTGCGCTCGGCCCCCGCGACGAAGACGGCGCGCTGCTGGTCCATCTCCTCCTTGATCTTCTTGCCCATCGCGCGCCGGAGCATGTCGGCGCCGCCGAGGGTGTAGCCGGCGACGACGCGCGCGGCCTCCATGACCTGCTCCTGGTAGACGAGGATGCCG
>CAIPVK010000121.1 GCA_903868455.1 uncultured Opitutia bacterium | reverse complement strand
TCGTACTCCAGCCGCACCAGGCACACCTGGCACGGCGGGATGCGCGGCTTCACGTAGATCACCGCGTCGCCCGTGTCCGACCTCACGCAGCTCGAGCCCTCCGCGCAGCTCGAGCCGCCCACCTTCGCGTCCACCATCCGGTGCGTCGAGTCCGGCTGGTCGCCGTGGTAGATGATCGTCGTCTGGCCCCGCAGCGTCGCCGCGAGCAGGGAAGCCAGGATGAGCAGGCGGACGACGCGTCCGCCCAGGGTCAGGCCGGGGTGAGCCATAAGGGGTAAGATTAGGACTCACTACGGAGCCCCGCCAGCCGCCGTCAAACTCTATTAGACATCAAGAGACATATCCGTGGGGCGGGTTGTGAAAGATGTGTCAAGGGAGCAGGGACCGCGGAAGCCTTAGAAGAGATAAAGCAAAACCTGAATCAACACCATGCGCCTTGAGGCTGATGGCGACTTTATGGATACCTATGGCCAACCTGTTCAAATTGATGAGTAGGAACAACAAGGCATGTGTCATTTTCTTAGCCTTGGTCTTTATTATCCTGAGAAGCCTGGGGCGGTGTTTGCGTGTGGATCTGGAGCTGGGCTTTTGTGAGGAACGAATCGGTGAAATGCGCATGACAACTCTTGAGGAGTGTCAACCCGCCCACCTAGACCCGGACAGACACCCCCTTGCCAATCGACCGAGAGCGACCCAAACGGGATAGATATTCGAGGTCAAAATCACCCCTCAGACACATGCAGATTCGGACAGAATTTTGCTAGAGTATTTGCTAGAGTACTACCCCTTTTTGACCCCCTCAGAAACGACAAACCCCTGATATTCAGGGGTTTGCCAAAGTGGCGGAGAGGAAGGGATTCGAACCCTCGATACCCTTTTGGGGTATACCCATTTAGCAAACGGGCGCTTTCGGCCACTCAGCCACCTCTCCGTGGTCGCCTCCTCGCGAAGGCAGGGCGACAGACTGGGCGGGCCCGGGCGGGTGGCAAGTTTGAACCATGCGGGGGCCTCAGGCCGTCCACCCCTCGCGCCAAGGCCGCCGGACGAGGGCCTGGGCGGCGGCGTGGTTGGTGATGCGCAGGCCGGGGGCGTCCCACCGGAGCTCCTGGCCCGGGAACTGGGTCGCGATCGTGCCGAGCAGGACGGCCTCGGTGAGGAGGCCGGCGTAGGCGAAGTTGGCCGTCGTCTCCGGACCCCCCAGGGCGGCGTCCACCCAGTCATGGTAGTGATGGCGCTCGGGTACCGGCTCGATCTCCGCGACCTTGCGGTCGTCCTTCTCGCCGGCGGCGAGGCGGCGCTTGCGACGGGCGGCGTCGCCCGGCGAGAGGGTGATGCCGAACGTCTCCACGGGATAGAGCGAGGGCATGCTGAAGTGCGGCAGCACCATCGTGCCGCGCTCGCCGATGAACAGGGAGCCCTGCGCGGGGAGCGCGGCGCCGGCGGGCAGGCGCGCGAGGGCGACGTCGGGCTGGCGACCGCCATCGTGCCAGGTGACGGGCACGGTGCGTCCCCCGGTTAACGGCGTGCCGGGGAAGATGAAGCGGATGGTCTGCGAGACCGACCAGGTCTCGGGATGGAGGCCGGAGTTCTCGGCCACGACGGAGATGGGGGCCGTCAGGTCCAAGGCGCAGAAGACGGGGTCGAGGATGTGGCACCCGAAGTCGCCGATCGTCCCGCCGCCGAAGGCCTTCCAGTCGCGCCAGAAGCCGGGATGATAGGCGCCGGGCGCGTAGGGGCGGGCCTCGGCGCCGCCCAGCCAGAGGTCCCAGGCGAGGTTGCCGGGCACGGGCGCGGGCGCGGGGCGGTCGGTGCGTCCGGTGCACATGTTGCCGGGATTGCCCTGCCAGGAATGGACGGCCGTCACCTTCCCGATGCGGCCGGAGCGGATCAGGGCGACGGCCGTGCGATACTCGGAGGCGGAGTGGATCTGGTTGCCCATCTGGGTGCGCACGCCGTGGCGGCGCGCGGCGAGCCGCAGCTCGCGGGCCTCCCAGAGGTCGTGGGCGAGCGGCTTCTGCAAGTAGACATGCTTGCGCATCCGCATGGCGCGCAGCGCGGGGAGCGCGTGCATGTGGTCCGGGGTCGAGATGACGGCCGCGTCGAACCCGGCGCCGATCTTCTCGAACATCACGCGGTAGTCCGCGAAACGGGGGACGTCGGGATCGGCCGCGGGGAAACGGTTCGAGTCGACGTCGCAGAAGCCGACATAGCGCACCTTGGGGTGCGACTTGAACTGGAAGATGTCGTCGGCGCCCTTCCCGCCGCAGCCGACCTGCACGAGCTGGAGCCGGGAGTTCAGGTTCTGGCCGCGCACCAGCGCCGGGAAGGCGAACGCCGTGAGCGCGACGCTGCGGAGAAAGCGTCGACGGTGTAGCATGGGGTACGCCCCAAGACACCGCGGACGGGTCGAGGTTCCCGGCGGGGCGCCCCGCGCGTCTCAGTGGGAATGGGGCACCAGCTCGAACTCGGCCGTCAGCTCGCCGACCGAGAGCCGGGCGCGGGAGCGGAAGCCCTCGCCCATGAGCCAGGAGGCGTCGGCCCCGGTCTCGCCGGGGAACACAAGGTAAGGGGTGCGCCCGTCGGCGACGGTCACCCTGCCCCGCTCGTCCTTGTTGGACTGGGCGTCCCGGACCCGCAGCTCGACGGTCCTGGCCGGGCCGAGGAGCTCCAGCTTGGCCACGGTGGCGACAGGGACGGTCAGGGGATCGGCGATGCGGATGTCGCGCGCCAGCCAGAGCTCGAGGTCGCCGGCATCGCCATGGAGCTTCACCTCGACCCAGCCGACGGGCTTGCCGGAGGCGTCGCGGAGCTCGGCGAGGACCCCGCCGGAGGGACCCGAGACATAGGCGGGCTCGGCGGGCTTGGCCGACGAGGCGGGGTCGAGGCGACGGGCGAGGTCAAGCACCTGGCGAACCCGGGCGAGGGGCTCCTCCACCGGCTCACCCTCGTCGGCCGCATGGGCGAGCTGGCCGGCGGCGCGGGCGAGGTTGGCGAGCATGCCGGCGGCACGGTCGGGATCGGGCGCCTTGGCGGCCAAGGACTCGAGGGCGATCGCCAGCGCGGCGAGATTGGCGCCGTCGGTCGCCAAGGTCGCGGGGTTACCGAGCCGGGCGGCGACGAAGTTGAGGTTGGCCCAGAGCGCGTCGGCGTCGCCCTCGGTGCGGAGCGTCGCGGCGGGACCATGCTCGTGCCCGTGGTCGTGCCCCTCGGCGGCGGGACCGTGGTCGTGGTGGTGGTCGCCGCAGGCGGCCAGCAGGGGAATCAGGAGGAGGGAGGCGAGACGCATGTCAGTCTTGGGTTCGAAGGGCGTGGGGGACGAGCTTGGCGACGGCGCGGCGGCCGAGATGCCAGAAGACCAGGGGCGTGACGACGAGGTCCAGCAGCGTGCTGCTCAGGAGGCCGAAGAAGATGACCACGGCGACGGGGTGCAGGATCTCGCGGCCGGGCTGGTCGCCGCCCAGGACGAGGGGCAGGAGCGCGAGGGCCGCGGTCACGGCCGTCATCAGCACGGGCACGATGCGCTCGCGGCTGCCGCGGCGCACCATCTCCCAGTCGAAGCGCTCGCCCTCGTGGCGCATCAGGTGGAGGTAATGCCCGACCATCAGGATGCCGTTGCGCGAGGCGATGCCGGCGAGCGTGATGCACCCGACGAGCGTCGCCAGCGAGAGCACGCCCCCGCCCGCGACCCAGGCGCCGAGCACGGCGCCGACCAAGGCGAGCGGGAGGTTGAGGAGAACCTGGCCGGCGAGGATCCAGCTGCCGAAGTGGGCGCGCAGCAGCAGCAGGATGCCGCCGACGGCGAGGGCCGCGAGCAGGGCGAGCCGGACGCGCGCGGCGGCCTGGCTGGCATACTGGCCGTCGACCACCAGATGGATGCCCGCGCCGAGTCCGCCGGACGCGGCGAGGCGGGTCTTGGCGTCGTCGACCGCGCCGACCAAGTCGCGGCCGACGGCGTTCGCGGAGACGACGATGCGGCGCAGTCCGTTCTCGCGCTGGATGAGGTTGGGCCCGGCGGCGACCTCGAGGTCGGCCACCGCGCCGAGGACGACCGGCCCGCGGGGGGAGGCGAGCGGGAGCTCCGCCATCGCGGCGAGGTCCGCGCGCGCCTCGCCATCCAAGGTCAGCACGAGGTCATGGGAGCGACCATGGCGGAAGATCGCGCCCAGGACGCGGCCGCGCAGGGCGGTCTCGGCCTGGCGAGCGACCTCGGCCGGGGTGAGCCCGGCGGCGGCCGCGCGGACGGGGTCGACGCGGACGTGGACCTGCGGGATCTCGGTGACGGCCTCGACCCGGACGTCGGCCATGCCGGGGGTGGCGCGGAGGACCTCGCCGACGCGGGCGGCGGCCTCGCGGAGGGCGGGAAGGTCGTCGCCGAAGACCTTGACGGCGACCTGGGCCTGGACGCCGGAGAGCATGTGGTCGATGCGGTGCGAGAGGGGCTGGCCGACGCCGACGGCGACGCCGGGGAGCGTGGCGAGGCGGGCCCGGATGTCGGCCTCGACCTCGGCGCGGGGGCGCGCGGAGGGGGCGAGGTTGAACTCGAGCTCGGTGACATTCGCCTCCATCACATGCTCGTCGTTCTCCGCGCGGCCCGTCAGCCGGGCGACCGACCCGACCTCGGGGACCTGGCGCAGGAGGGCCTCCGCCTGGCGTCCGACCCGCGCGGACTCCTCGAGCGAGGTGCCGGGCGCGGCGTTGAGGAAGACCGTGAGCGCGCCCTCGTTGAGCGAGGGCAGGAACTCGCGACCGAGCCGCGTCGCGCCCCAGCCGGCGGCGGCGAGGAGGGCGAGGACGGCCGCGACGACGAGCCCGGGGCGGAGGCGGGCCGCCTCGAGGGCGCGACCCTGGAGGGCCTGGACGCCTCGCACGACAGGGCCGGGATCGGCGTGGTCGAGCCGGCGCATGCCCGGCAGGAGCAGGGCGCAGAGGGCGGGCGTGACGGTGAGCGAGACGAGGAGGGACGTCAGGATGGCGGCGATGTAGGCCAGGCCGAGCGGCGCGAAGATGCGCCCCTCGACGCCCTCGAGGGCGAGCAGGGGGAGGAAGGCGAGGACCACCAAGGCGGTGGCGATGACGACGGAGCCGCGGACCTCGCGCGAGGCGGCGACGACGACCTCGGGGGCCGGACGGGGCGAGGCCGCTAGGCGGTTCTCGCGCAGGCGCCGGAAGACGTTCTCGACGTCGACGATGGCGTCGTCGACCAGCTCGCCGATGGCCACGGCGAGGCCGCCGAGGGTCATGGTGTTGATGCCCAGGCCGAACAGGCCGAAGACGCCCAGGGTGGTCAGGAGCGAGAGCGGGATGGCGACCAGCGTGATGGCGGTCGTGCGGAGGTTGAGGAGGAAGAGGATGAGGACGGCGGCGACGAGCAGGGAGCCGTCGCGGAGGGACTCCAGGACGTTGTCGATGGCGCGCCCGATGAAGTCGGACTGCCGGAAGAGGTCGGAACGGATCTCCGCGCCGGCGGGGAGACGCCCGCGGGCCTCCTCGACCGCGCGCTCGATGGCGCGGGTGAGGGCGACGGTGTCGGCGCCGGGCTGGCGCTGGACGGCCAGCAGGACCGCGGGGGCGCCGTCGAGCCCGGCGTCGCCGCGGGCGCCGAGCCGGGGAGCGAGGCGGACTTCCGCGAGGTCGCCCACGAGAAGGGGGTCCCGGCCCGGCTCGGCCCGGACAACGAGGCCGGCGAGGTCCTCGGCGCCGCGGGCGCGGGCGAGCACGCGCACGAGGCGCTCGGAGGGACCGGAGGACTGGAATCCGCCCGAGGCATCCAGGCCGGCGCCGCGCAGCGCGGCCTCGAGCTCGGCGAGCGAGACGCCGGCGGCGCGGAGCCGGTCGGGATCGGCCGATACCTGCCATTGGCGAAGCTGGCCGCCGACGACGCTGACCTTGGAGACGCCGGAGACGGCGAGCAGACGCGGGCGAAGCTCCCAATCGGCCAGGTCGCGGAGCTCCCCGGGACCGACCGCGCCGTCCGGCGAGACCAGGCCGAGGACGAGGATCTGGCCCATCAGGGACGAGGCGGGCGCGAGCGTCGGGGTGATGCCGTCGGGCAAGGCGCCGCGCGCCTCCTGCAGCCGCTCGGTCACCGCCAAGCGCGCGGCGCGGGGATCGGCGTCCCAGGCGAACTCGACATGGACGAGCGAGAGCCCGATGCCGGCGGAGGAACGCACCCGCTCCACGCCGGGGGCGCCCGTCACCGCGCGCTCGAGCGGGAGATTGACCTGGGCCTCGACCTCCTCGGGCGCGAGCGAGCCCGCCTCGGTGAAGATCGTGACCGTCGGGCGGTTCAGCTCGGGGAAGATGTCGACCGCCTGCCGGCGGAGGCCGAGCAGGGAGAGGACGAGGACGAGCGCCGCGCCCGAGACAACCGCGAGGCGGTTCTGGACGGCCAGCCGGATGAGCGTGTCGAGCATGGGTCTCAGTGGCTATGGCCGTGCGCGTCGGCGGCCGCGGGGGCGCCGCCGGCGAACTGCAGCTGGTAGGCGCCGCGGGTGGCGACGGCCTCGCCGGGAAGGACGCCGCGCACGACCTCGACCCAACCGGCCTCGCGGCGGCCGAGCGCGACGACGCGGCGCTCGAACGTCCCGGGCTCGGCCTCGACGAAGACGGCCTCGCGCCCCGGCTCGCCGACGAGGGCGGCGAGGGGGATGGCGATGACCGACGTCGGCGCGCCGACGCGCACCCCCACCACGACAGCGGCGCCGAGGTCGGCGGGCGCGGCGCCGGTGACCGTCACCTCGAAGTCGAGGGCCGGCAGCGGGCTGTCGGGGGCGGGGGCGGCGGAACGGACGACGCCCGCGAGCAGGCGGTCGCCGACGCGGACCGAGGCGGCTTGGCCGGGGGAGAGGGCGGGAAGCGGGCGCGCCATGGCGCGGCCGCGCGCGGCGAGGCGGGAGAGGTCGGCGACCTCCGCGAGGGGCTGGCCCGCGGCGACGACCGAGCCGATGGCGGGAAGCGAGCCGAGGAGGGTGCCGGCGACCGGAGCGGGAAGGACGACCCGTCCCGCGCCCGCGACCAGCGGTTGCACCACGAGCACGGGCGCGCCGGCGGCGAGCGCGGCGCCGGGAGCGGCGCGGAGCTCGGTCACGCGGGCGGGCACGACCGAGACGACGATCGCATGCGAGCCGGTCGCGGGGCGCAGGACGGCGCGCGCGGCGACCTCCTCGCCGAGGGGCCGGACCTCGGCGCGCGCGGTCTCGAGGCGGAGGTTGCGCCGGGCCTCGGGCCCGACGACGACGGGTCCGGTCGGCGCGGACGCGGGCTGGGGTCCGTGGGAATGGCCCTCGCCGGCCAGGCAGGCGGCGGCGAGCAGGAGGGGGAGGATTCGGGATGTCATGAGATCAGGGAAGGGCTTGCTCGAGGCGGCCGCCGAGCGCCTCCTCGAGGCGGGAGCGGGCGAGGAAGGACGCGAGCCGGAGCTCGAGCGCGCGGCGGCGGGCCTCGTCGAGGCGCGCGAGGACGTCGGCATGCTCGGCGAGGGAGACCAACCCCTCGTCCATCGCGCGCGACGAGTCGGCGGCGGCGCGCGCCCGGGCGTCGACCGACGCGGCCTGCTCGGCGGCGGCGGTCTCCGCGGCGCGGGCGGCGGCCAGGC
>CAIPVK010000120.1 GCA_903868455.1 uncultured Opitutia bacterium | reverse complement strand
TTTTCTTCGCGGTTCGTCACTGCGGTTGACTTTTTTGTAGCGAACGTCGCGCGAGGTGCAAGCGCCATTTTCAACTTTCGCGCGCGACGGGAATTTCCGTCCGCGATGTCATCCGCGACATCGTCGCGTGATCGCGTCGACGATCGACTCGCATCCATCCGGCGATGACGCGCGTTGACCGCGCGCCGCGCGTCGCGCATCCTCGTCGCATGGGACACGACCACGACCACGGCCACGACGACCACTCCTGGCGCGCCCTCGCCGTCCAATCCGCCATCTGCGGCGCGCTCGGTCTCGGCGCCGCGGCTTGGGAGAAGGCCGGCGCCGGCGACGCCGGCTTCCTCGCGCTCGCCGCGCTCGGCTGCGTCGCCGGCGGGTGGGAGGCGGCGGAGGAGGCGTGGCACGCGCTCGTCCGCCACCGGCGGGTGGACGTCCACCTGCTCATGCTCGCCGCCGCGGCGGGCGCGTGGGCCGTCGGCCAGCCCCTCGAGGGCCTGCTCCTGCTCTTCCTCTTCTCCGCCGCGGGCGCGATCGAGCACTTCGCCCTGGACCGCACGCGCCGCGCGGTCGACGCGCTGATGGCGGGCGCGCCGACGCACGCGCGCCGGGCCGACGGGTCGGAGGTCGAGGTCGCCGCGCTGCGCGCCGGCGACATGATCCTGCTCCTGCCCGGCGACCGAGTGCCGGTGGACGCGCGCGTGACGGAGGGCGCGACGGAGGTCGACGAGTCGACGCTCACCGGCGAGTCGGAGGCCGTGCCGAAGGCCGTCGGCTCCGAGCTGATGGCCGGCACGCTCAACGGCGGCGGGCGGGTGCTCGCGCGGGCGATCCGCCCGGAGGCCGAGAGCGCCGTGCAGCGGACGCTGCGCCTCATCCGCGAGGCCCAGTCGCGCAAGGCGCCCTCCCAGCGGCTCATCGACAAGTGGGGCGGCGTCTACGCCCTCGCCGTGCTCGGGGCCTCGGCCGGCTTCCTGGCCTGGCAGCTCGCCCAGGGCGCGCCCCTGCGGGCGGAGCCCGCCGAGCAGGGCGCGCTCTACCGGGCGATGACGCTCCTCGTGGTGATGAGCCCCTGCGCCCTCGTCCTCTCCATCCCCTCCGCGGTGCTCGCCGCCATCGCCGCGGGCGCGCGCCGGGGGGTCCTCTTCCGCGGCGGCGCCGCGGTTGAGCGCCTGGCCGACGTCGACGCCATCTGCTTCGACAAGACGGGGACGCTCACGCGCGGGGAGCCCGCGGTGGTCGGCCACCGCTGCGAGCCGGCCTCGGGCGAGCGCGAGGCGCTCGCCGCCGCCGCGTCCCTCGGCGCGGCCTCCTCCCACCCCCTCTCCCGCTCGGTCGCCGACTGGTGCGCGTCGCGCGGGGCGACGGGAACCGAGCCCGAGGCGTTCGAGAGCGTGGCCGGCGAGGGCCTGCGCGGGACCGTCGGCGGTCGCGAATGGCGGATGGGCAAGCGCACCTTCGTCGGCGCGCCCGAGCCCGCGGCCTCGGCCGAGGGCGACGGGCTCGGCAGCGAGGTCTGGGTCTCGGACGGCTCGACGCACCTGCACGTCCGGCTGCGCGACGAGGTCCGCACCGAGAGCAAGCCCGTGCTCGCGGCCCTCGCCGCCCGGGGGATCCGCTGCCTCATGCTCACCGGCGACAAGTCGGGCGCCGCCGCGCGCGCGGCGGCCGAGATCGGCATGCCCGAGGTGGCCGCCGGGCTCCGCCCCTGGGACAAGGTGGAGCACATCCGACGCCTCTCGGCCGAGGGCCGGGTCGTCGCCATGGTGGGCGACGGCGTCAACGACGCCCCCTCGCTCGCCGCGGCGGACGTCGCGGTGGCGATGGGCGGGCGCGGGAGCGACGCGGCGAAGGAGACGAGCGACCTCCTCCTGGTGGAGGATCGGCTCGACCGCCTGGTCGACGCCGTCGACCTCAGCCGCCGCACCCACCGGATCATCCTCCAGAACGTGGCCCTATCCCTGGGCACCGTGGCCGTGATGGCCTTCCTCACCGTCGCGCAGGGCGTGGCCCTGCCGATCGGGGTGCTGGCCCACGAGGGCAGCACGGTGCTGGTGTGCCTGAACGGGCTGAGGTTGCTGGCCCGCGCGAAGCGCGGGCAGGGGATCGGGAGGATAGGGGACTAGGGGATTGGGGACTGGGGGAATGGGGGACTAGGGGACCAAGGAGATGGGGCTACAGAGAAAGGGAACCGAAGGTTTCCTCGGCCTCACTCCCTAGTCCCCTAGCCCCCTAGGCATCTAGCCCCCTAGTCCCCTAGGCATCTAGCCCCCTATCCCCCATTCTCCCGGTCCCCTATTCCCCTATGCATCTAGTCCCCTGACGGCGCGCCTTCGGCGCGCCGTCAGCGCAGCTCCTTGCCGGCGCCGTCGAGGATCTTGAAGTTCTCGACGTGGTAAGAGGGGTCGGCCTTCGTCCCCAGGCGGACCTTGCAGGACTGCATGAGGTCGCGGAAGAACTCGCCGTCCTCCCGGACGATGCGGTCGAGGTTCAGGGGGTGGAGGACGATGTTGAGCTCGAGCTCGCGGTCGGGGCCGACCATCTCGCGCTGCTTGCGGACGACGCTGAGCAGGCGGCGCTGGATCTCGACCGAGACGGTGCGGGCGTTCTTCACCTTGCCGGTGCCCTGGCAGTAGGGGCAGCGGGTGTAGAGGGTGGTGGTGGCGGACTCCGAGTGGCGCTGGCGCGTCATCTGGAGGACGCCGAGCTGGGAGATGGGCAGGATCTGGTGCTTGGCCCGGTCCGACTCCATCTCCTCGCGCAGCTTCTCGAAGACCTTCCGGCGGTCCTTCGGGTTCTTCATGTCGATGGTGTCGATCATGATGAGCCCGCCGAGGTTGCGCAGGCGGATCTGGCGGGCGGCCTCGGTCACGGCCTCGAGGTTGGCGGCGACGATGTAGTCCTTGCCGTTGTCCTTGCCGCCGCGGTGGCCGCCGGTGTTGACGTCGATGGAGGTGAGGGCCTCGGTCTCGTCGATGACGATCTCGCCGCCGCTGGGCAGGGGGACGCGCCGCGAGAGCAGCTGCTCGATCTGGCGCTCGACGTTGTAGCGCTCGAAGACGGGGATGGGGTCCTCGTAGAGCGCGACGCGCGCGCGGGAGCGGGGGGAGATCTCGGCCACCGCCTCGCGGACGGCCTCGAACTCGGCCGGGCTGTCGACGAGGATGCGGTCGATCTCCTCGGTCAGGAAGTCGCGCACCGTCCGCTCGACCAGGCCGGGCTCCTTGTGGAGCAGGACGGGCTTGGAGGAGGGGGCGTTGATCTTCTCCACGATGGCCTGCCACTTGCGCAGCAGGAGATGGAGGTCGCGCACGAACCAGCGGGCCTGCTTGCCCTCGCCGGCGGTGCGGATGATGACGCCCATGCCCTCGGGGATGGTGAGGTTGCGCAGGATGTCCTTCAGGCGCTCGCGCTCGCGGGGGTCCTCGATCTTGCGCGAGACGCCGCAGGCGCCGCTGAAGGGCATGAGGACGAGGAAGCGGCCGGGCAGCGCGATGTTGGTCGTCGAGCGCGGGCCCTTGGTGCCCATCTGGTCCTTGACCACCTGGATGACGATCTCGGAGCCGACGGGGAAGAGCTGCGGGATGTCCTTGGCCTGGTGGCGGGCCTTGGCGCGCTTCTGCTCGGCGGACTCGTTGTCGCGGATGAACTCGACCTGGGAGTCGTTGGCCGCGGGGAGCATGTCCCAGTAATGCAGGAAGGCGTTCTTGGGCTGGCCGATGTCGACGAAGGCCGCCTTCAGGCCGCCCTCGAGGTTCTGGACCTTGCCCTTGAAGATGGCGCCGACCATCCGGTTCTCGTTGCGGTGCTCGAGCTCGAAGCGCTCGAGGACGCCGTTGCGCAGGAGGGCGACGCGCTTCTCGAGGGTCTCGCTGTTGATCACCAGCTCGCGGTAGGTGTCGCGGTCCTTGGAGAAGTGCTTCACGATGCGCTGCAGGAGCGGGAGCTCCTTGCGGCGCGAGGCGGCGTCGGCCGCCAGCTTGCCCGAGTCGATGGCGCCGGGCGCGGCGGCGGGCGGCGCCTCGTCGGGGCCGTGGTCGTGGTCGTGGAGGTCGTCGTGGGAGTCGTCGTCGGGGGTCATTTGGGTGCGGTGGCCTCAGGCCGTGGCCGGGACCCCCCCTCCCTCGCCGCCCGGCGTGTGCCGGTGAACGCTCTGGGCCAACCCGAGGAGCAGGAAACAGCTGAGGATGAAGGAGCCTCCGTAACTGAGGAAAGGAAGCGGGACGCCCTTGACGGGCGCAAGGTTGAGGTTCATCGCCAGGTTCACGGCGACGTGCGCCACGAGCAGGGTCGCGACCCCCGTGGCGAGGAAGGTGCCGAAGCGGTCCGCGGCGCGCAGGCCGGCGCGGAGCACGCGCCAGATGAGGAGCGCGTAGGCCGCGAGCAGCGCGAGGGAGCCGGCGAGGCCGAACTCCTCGGCGAAGCCCGAGAAGACGAAGTCGTTGTGGGCGGCGCCCTCGGGGAGGTAGCCGAGCCGGGCCTGCAGCCCCTCGTTGTAGCCCTGGCCGGTCAGGCCGCCGCGGCCGACGGCGATGACCGCCTGGCGGACCTGCCAGCTGACGCCGACGCCTCGGGGGTCGACGACCTCGGGGGCGACGAAGGCGAGGATGCGCTCGCGCTGGTAGTCGCGGAGGAGGACGAACCAGGCCTGCGACTCGTGCTGCCCGCGCACCGAGGCGGCGGGGTTGCGGTCGGCGGGATGGGCGGCCGAGTGGGCCCGGACCCGGTCGGCGTAGGCCGAGAGGTCGACCGCCACCAGGGCCAGGAGGAGGGCGACGAAGGCCCCGACCGCGACGAAGAACCTACGGCTGAGATTGGCGGTGTGGAGGAGGGCGACGGTCAGAGCGGCAAAAATCAACGACGACCCTAGGTCCGGCTGGATGAAAATCAAGAAAAAGGGGCCCGCGGCGATGCCGGCGGCGCCGAGCAGCGCGGGCCAGCTGTCCCTCAGCCGGCCGACGTGGCTGCGCGCGAGGAACGCGGCGAGGAAGACGAGCGTCGTCACCTTGGCGATCTCCGAGGGCTGGATGGAGAAGGGCCCGAGGTCGATCCACCGGCGGGCGCCGTAGACGCTGCGGATGACGGTCCCGAGGTCCTTGCCGAGGACGGCGCAGAGGGAGACGGGGAGCAGGAGGAGGAGGCCCCCGAGGTAGATCCAGCGCGCGAAGCGGCGCAGCTCGCGGTAGTCGGTGAGGGCCAGGGCCCAGTAGGCGGCGAAGCCGACGCCGATGAAGACCAGCTGCTGGTGGTGGTAGGTCGACTCGCGCAGGGCGCCGGCGGAGGCGATGGAGAAGTAGCCGGTCGCGCACAGGAGGCCGATGAGCACGACCTGGGTCCAGTCCGTGATCCGCGCGAACGCGAGCACCCCGTCGCGCGTCTGCGTGACCCAGGAGAGGACGGTTCGGGCAGGGAGCCCCATGGGGGCACGATGCGGCGCCCCCCGCCGAGGGCAAGCCCGGGGCAAATGGGGCTTGCCGCCCTTCCCCGCCCCGCAACCCTGCGACCCAGGAAGGCCATGGCCGTCTCCACCGACCAGAACATCATCGCCGCCGTCGCCTTCTCGACGGGCGCGATCGTCGCCTACGCGATGGCCAAGTGGCGGGAGACGACCCTCAACCAGCTCCACGAGCGCCGCCTGCGCCAGGAGGTCGAGCTCGCGCGCCGCGAGGCCGCCGCCGACTCCGCCGAGGCCATGGCCGAGGCCGAGACCGAGCTCGCGAAGGCCCGCGCCGCCGCCTCGGCCGCCGCCCGCGACCAGGAGCGCGCCGGCGAGGAGCTGGCCAAGGCCGCCGCCGCCGCCGAGCGCCTGCGCAAGGATGCGCTCCGCCTCGCCGGCCTGCCGCCCGAGGCGCTGCGCCGCGCGGCGGTCGACGCCATCCGCGACGAGTGCGCCGAGGAGGCCCGCCGCCTGCGCCGCGAGCTGGTGGAGCCCGCCGAGGCCGAGGTCGCCGAGGAGGCCCGCCGCAAGCTGCTCGCCTCGATGCAGCGGCTGGCCCCGCTCGTCACCCAGGAGGCGAGCGCCGTGACCGTGCCCATCCCCGGCGAGGAGATGAAGGGCCGCCTGATCGGCCGGGAGGGCCGCAACATCCGCACCTTCGAGCAGCTCTCCGGCGCGACCCTGCTCGTCGACGAGACGCCGGACGCGGTGCTCGTCTCCTGCTTCGACCCCGTGCGCCGCGAGGCCGCGAGGCGCGCGCTCGCCGCCGTCGTCGCGGACGGCCGCGTGTCGCCCGCCCTCATCGAGGCCTGCGTCGCGCAGGCCCGCGCCGAGGTCGAGGCCTCCGTGCGCAAGCACGGCCAGGAGGCGCTGCGCGAGCTCGGCCTGCCGCGCATGGACGCCGCGGTGGAGGACCTGCTCGGCCGCCTGCACTACCGGCTCTCCGCCAACCAGAACACGCTCGCCCACTCGGTCGAGGTGGCCCGGCTCTGCGCCATCATGGCCTCGGAGCTCGGGCTCGACCCCGCGCCGGCCAAGCGCGCCGGCCTCCTGCACGACCTCGGCAAGGCCATCGAGGCGGAGACCGAGGGAAGCCACGCCCTCGCCGGCGCCTCCCTGCTCCGGCGCCTCGGCGAGGACCCGCGCGTCGTCAACGCCGTCGCCGCCCACCACCGCGAGGTGCCTCCGGAATCCCCCTACGCCCCCTTGGTCATGATCGCGGACGCCCTCAGCGGGGCCCGCCCCGGCGCGCGCGCCGCGAGCGTCGACGGCCTCATCCGCCGCCAGCGCGGCCTCGAGTCCATCGCCATGGGGTTCGCCGGCGTGCGCGAGGCCTTCGCCCTGCAGGCGGGCCGCGAGCTGCGGGTGATCGTGCAGCCCGGCGAGGTGGACGACACGGGGGCCGCCGACCTGGCCAGCCGCCTCCGCCGGGCCGTCGAGGAGCAGCTGACCCTGCCGGGGACCGTCCGCATCACCGTGATCCGCGAGACGCGCTTCACGGACGAGGCGCGCTGACCCCTTTCCTCTTGCCCTGCCGGAGCGGGCGGTATCCCCTAGGGGTCCGCGGCATCCGCCGCTCCCCGGCGGGACACCCCGCCGACCCAACCCAACCGCGGCCCAGCCGCAACCCCCGCCGCGTCAAGCGGCCCCAAACCCAAAGCACCATGACCGAACCCACCAACCCGGCGGAGAACCCCGCCGAGACCACCCCCACCCCCGCGCCCGCTCCCGCCGCCTCCCTCCGCGACGCCAAGCTTGAGTCCGCCCATGCCGAGCTGCCCCCGATGTCCGTCATCGGCGGCGACAGCGCCCCCGCCGCCAAGCCCGGCGAGATCGCCGCTCCGAAGTCCTTCGGGCGCCGCGGCCAGCCCCGCGGCGGCTCCGCCGGCTCGCCCGGCGCGCCCGCGCCCGCCATCGGCGCGGTCAGCAACCCGGCCGACCTCACCGAGAAGCTCTCCGGCGACCTCGCCCAGGGCGGCGCCCAGGCCCCCCGCGAGCCGCGCCCCCCGCGCGAGCCCCGCGCCCCCCGACCCGAGGGCGAGTTCCGTCCGCGCCGCGACGACCGCGGCCCCCGTCCCGACGGGGAGTTCCGCCCCCGCCGCGACGACCGCGGTCCGCGTCCCGACGGCGAGCGCCGCCGCGACGACCGCGCGCCCGCCCCTGAGCGCGCCCGCATCCACATCGAGCCCGTCGTGATCCCCCTCGAGCCCCCGCGCTCGCTCTGGGGCTCGATCAAGCGCCTCGCCGCCACCCTCTGGGGCGTGCCGCGCCGCGCCGAGTACACCCCCGCGCCCCGCGCCCCCGAGGGCAACGGCCGGCGCGAGGACCGTCGCCGCGACGACCGCGGCCACCACCGCGGCGGACGCAACGGCCAGGGCCACCGCGGCGGACGCGGCGGCCGAGGCGGACGCGGACCCCGCGGCTGACCCGGCGGCGCGCCCATGCTCGAGGTCGCCAGGATCGTCGGCGGCCGCGCGCTGCGCGGCGAGGTGAGGGCGGCGGGCTCCAAGAACGCCTGCCTGCCCCTCCTCGCGGCCTGCCTGCTCACGCGGGAGACGGTCACGCTGCGCAACGTCCCCGACCTGAGCGACGTGCGCTACATGGCGGAGATCCTCCGCCACCAGGGCGCGGAGGTGACGAGCCCCGCGCCGGGCACGCTCGTGGTGCGCGCGGAGACGGTCGGCCACCGCACGCCCTACGACCTCGTGCGCAAGATGCGCGCCTCCATCTGCCTGCTCGGCGCGCTCGTCGGGCGGCTCAGGAGGTGCGAGATCGCCCTGCCCGGCGGCTGCGTCATCGGGCCGAGGCCGATCGACCTCCACCTCAAGGGGCTGGCGCGCCTCGGCTGCGACATCCGCCACGAGGCGGGCTACCTGCACGTCGACGCCTCCGCGGCGCGCGGGTCCTACGTCTTCCTCGGCGGCCGCATGGGCTCCACCGTGCTCGGCACGGCCAACCTCGTGATGGCGGCCGCGCTCACGCCCGGCGTCACCCGCATCGACAGCGCGGCCTGCGAGCCGGAGGTCACCGACCTCTGCCAGATGCTCGTCCGCATGGGCGCCCGCATCTCCGGCGTCGGCAGCCCCTGCCTGATCGTCGAGGGCGTCGAGGCCCTGCGCGGCTGCGAGCACGACGTCATCGGCGACCGCATCGAGGCCGGCACCTACCTGGTGGCGGGCGCCATCACGGACGGCGACGTGCACGTGCGCGGCGTGCCCGAGCAGCACCTCGGCGCCTTCCTCGACAAGCTCGAGGCGGCGGGCGTCGCCCTCGAGTCCGGCCCCGACGGCCTGCGCGCGCGCGGCCGCCCCACCCGGCCCATCGAGGTCACCACCCAGCCCTTCCCCGGCTTCCCCACCGACCTGCAGGCGCAGGTCCTCGCGATGCAGCTCATCGTGCCCGGCCTCACCACCGTGACGGAGCGCGTCTACCCGGCGCGCTTCATGCACGTGCCCGAGCTCCAGCGCATGGGCGC
>CAIPVK010000119.1 GCA_903868455.1 uncultured Opitutia bacterium | reverse complement strand
TTTCCTCCCACCCATCCTCGCCGTCACATGCAGCACCGTGAGGATCGCGCTGGTGGGCATCATGACCGAGGCGAGCAACGGCGACATGTGGCCGGTGAGGGCCAAACCGACGGTCAGGAGGTTGTAGGCCGCCGCGAAGACAAAGACCTCGGTCAGCACGCGGCGCCGAAGGTCGGCGACCTCGAACAGGCGGGCGATGCCCCCGAGGCCGCGTCCGAGGAGGTAGAAATCGGCCTTCTGCTCGAGCAGGCTCAGGTCCACCACCGGCGTCCCGCGAAGCGCCGCTTCCGAGAAGGCCAGGGCGTCGTTGGCGCCGTCGCCGACCATGAGCGTGCGGTCGCCGGCTTGCCGGATCCACGCCGCCTTGTCCTCGGGCTTGAGCGCGCCGAGCGCCGCCGACTCCGGCAGGCCGAGCTCGGCGACCCTTGCGCGAACGCGGGCGGGGTCGTCGCCGGAGAGCACCGCCACCTCGAGGCCGAGGGAGCGCAGGCGATCGATGTCCGCCTTGGCGCCCGGACGAAGGGTCTCGCGGAAGGTGATGAGGAGGACGCGTCGGCCGTCGCGGCTGAGCTCGGTGGCGGAGGCGCCCTCGGCTCCCGTGGTCGCGCCGCGCCAGCCCGGCTTGCCGAGCGACCACACCACGCCCTCCGTCGTCCTCAGCTCCGCGCCGAGACCGGGGTGGAAGGCGAGCTCGCCTCCCAGCCGAG
Organism: uncultured Opitutia bacterium; assembly: GCA_903868455.1. Classification (GTDB taxonomy): domain Bacteria; phylum Verrucomicrobiota; class Verrucomicrobiia; order Opitutales; family UBA953; genus UBA8828. The sequence goes on along the minus strand of CAIPVK010000119.1, from coordinate 7,638 downwards.
GACCCTCCGCGACCCCGAGGCATTCGCGGATACCGCGCGCGAAGGGGTGGAGGTTGTCCTCGGTCAGTCGGCGGAGCGCCGCGAGGGCGTCGGCAGGCAGGTCGCGAAGCGCCGCGGGGTCGGTCGGCACGGGGTGCTCGAGCGTGAGCGTGCCCGTCTTGTCGAGCGCCACCCGGCGGATGCGGCGTGCCCGTTCCCAGACGCTGGCGTCCCGCACATAGACGCCGCGGCGGCGCAGCGCCCCGACGGCCAGTTCCGTCGCCATCGGGAAGGCCAGGCCGATGGAGCAGGGGCACGACACCACCAAGGTCGAGATCATCCGCTGGAGCGCCTCGGGCCAGTCGCCCGTGCCGACCCCGATGACGAGGAAGGCGCCGAGGCCGACGGCCAGGACCGCGGCGAGGTAGAGCCCGAGGATGCGCCCCAGCTCCTCGGCGCGGAAGGCGCCCTCGCCCCCGGCGTCGCGCAGGCGGCGGAGGAGCGAGTCCGACCACGTCTCCTCGGCCCGCACGCGCAGGGCGGAGCGGCCGACGTTCAGGGCGCCCGCGGGCACGCGCCGCCCGGCCGGGAAGGTCACGGGTTCGGACTCGCCGTTGATCCAGGCGAGGCTCAGCTCGGCCTCGGCCGAGAGGAGCGAGCCCGAGACGGGGACGAGGTGGCCGGGCGGGATCTCGAGGACGTCGCCCGTCCGCAGGGCGGCGGGCTCGACCTCGCGGGCCGCGCCGCCGTCCGCCGGCTCGCGCACGGCGACCTTGCGCACGACGGGGCCGGACTCCGGGAGGCGCCGGCGGTTGGCCGCGATGGCGCGCTCCTGGGTCCAGCGCCCGACGAGCATCAGGAAGGCGAAGACGGAGACGAAGTCCCAGTATTCGAGGTCGGGACGTCCGACCGCCCAGCCCACGAACGAGGCGGCGTAGGCGGCGAGGAGCCCGAGCGCGATCGGGAGGTCCATGTGCAGTTGGCGCGCGCGCAGGCCGGCCCAGGCCCGGGAGACGAAGAGGCCGCCGCCGACCAGCAGGGAGAGGGTTGCCAGGCCGACGCTGATCAGGCGGAAGACGCCGGCCATCGGGTGGTCGGCGGGCATGCCGAGGTAGCCGGGCAGGGCGTGCAGCATGCCGTTCATGGCGAAGGCGCCGCAGAGCCCCAGTCGTAGTCCCAAGCCGTCCGCGTCCGGCTCCTCGCCGTCGTCCGGTGCCACGCGGTAGCCGAAGCGCCGCAGGTCCGCCGCCGCCGAGGGGAGGTCGGCCCCGGGGGACCAGCGCACGACGAGCGAGCCGCTGTCGGGGTTCACCCGCGCCTCGAGCAGCCCCGGCGTCGCCGTGAGCCGGCCTTCGACTAGCCAGACACAGCCCACGCAGGCGAGGCCGCGCAGGCCGAGCCGCAGCTCGCGCGTTCCCGAGGCCTCCGCCTGGGCCTGCGCCTCGGCGAGCCAGCCGAGGTCGACCGTCTCCAGGTTCGTCGCGTTGACCGGGGGGACGGCCTCGCCGCGCAGTTCGTAGAAGCGGTCGAGGCCGCAATCCAGGATCAGGCGACGGACCTGGGCGCAGCCGGCGCAGCAATGGCCCGCCGGCGCCGCGGGGTCCGTGATGGGGGAGCCGCAGTGAAGGCAGGAGGTGGCGGTCTCAGAGGCAGACACCGGTGGACGGGGGGTACCAGATTAGCTTGATCAGCAGGGCCGCGGCGGCGAGGGCGCAGGCGCCGCGCCGGAGGCGGGTGGCGCCGGCCGTGCCGAGGCGCAGCGTGAGCCGATGGTAGCCGATCTGCGAGGCCCAGAGCAGGGGGATGGTCCCCAGCGCGAACCCCACGGCGAGCTCGACGCCCTTGGCCGGTGAGCCGGTCAGGAGACAGATGCCGAGCAGGGCGTGCAGCGGGCCGCAGGGGAGGAGCGGGCTCATGCCGCCGAGCAGGGCCCCGCCCGGGAGGGGGCCGAGGGATTGGACGCGGCGCGTGGCCGCCGCCTGCCGGTCGCGCACCCACCGCGGCAGCGGCAGCCCGTGGTCGAGGCCGAACGCGAGGGCGAGGAGCCAGAGCGCGAGCGCCCAGGGGCCGTAGGTCGCAAGCGGGGTGTCGAGGAGGCCGACGAAGCGGCCGCCGAGCCAGCCGGCGGCGGCACCGGACGCCCCGTAGGCGAGGACGCGCGCCCCGTGGTAGGCGCTGGCATGCGCGAGCCGGTCCTCCGGGGAGCCTCGCCAAGGCCCGAGGGCGCAGCTCAGGGGGGCGCACATCGCCCCGCAATGGGGCGAGACCGCCAGGCCGGCCAGGAGGGCGGTCGTGCCGGTCTCAACGAGCGGGAGCATGCCGGACATCCTCGAGGGGAACCCTCTCGGGGGTGTGGCGGGAGGCAAGCCAAAGCCAGGTCGCCCAGGCCCCGAGGAAGGCCGCGAAGAGCAGGGCCAAGGGGACCCAAGGGTGCTCGCGAAGGAGACGGATCATCGCGAGGGGGCGCCGGGGCCGATGAAGTGGGCCTTCTGGACGACGCGCACCTTGCCCGAGTCGTCCGTCAGCGCGAGGCGCAGATCAAACTCGCCCTTGTAGTCCTCGGCGCGGACCAGCACGACCACGGGCACCACGACCTCGGCCTGGGCGGCGACCTCGATGCCCGCCTCCTGGTTGGGCAGGGTCAGCGGCACGGGCGCGTCGGCGACGGAGAGGCGGAAGCGGGCGGGCGACTCGGACTTGTTCTGGATCTTGGCGCGGAAGACGTTGCTGACTCCGCGCTCGTTGGCGGCGTACAGGGCGGCGCCCGGCGTGCGCGTCAGCTTGAAGCCGGCCGCCTCCACGCTGAGGGCGGAGACCGTCGCCACCACCGCGCCGATGAGCAGGAGGATGCCGTAGAGGACGGTGCGGGGGCGGAGGAGCTGGGTGCGCCCGCCGGCCAGCTCGTTGAGCGAGGCGTAGCGGATGAGGCCGACCGGGCGGCGGACCTTCGCCATGATCTCGTCGCAGGCGTCGATGCAGGCGGTGCAGGCGACGCACTCCATCTGCAGGCCCTGGCGGATGTCGATGCCGGTGGGGCATACCTGGACGCAGCGGCGGCAGTCGACGCAGTCGCCGGCCGCCGCGCCCGGGGCGGCCTTGCCGCGCGGCTCGCCGCGCCTAGCGTCGTACCCGACGATGACCGAGTTGTCGTCGATCAGCGCGGACTGCAGTCGACCGTAGGGGCAGATGATCAGGCAGAGCTGCTCGCGGAACCACCAGAAGTTGAAGAACAGGACGCCGGTCGTGGCCATCATCGCTACAAAGGCGCCCGGGTGCGCGGTCGGGGCGCCCGTGACCATCGGGTAGAGGCCGGGGAGGGAGACGAAGTAGGCGAGGAAGACGTGGGCCACCAGCCAGCACAGGACGAGGTAGAGCAGGGCGCGGCCGCCGCGGCGGAGGAGCTTCCGGGGGTCGCGCCAGGGGGTCGCGTCGAGCCGGGCGCGGGCGAGATGGTCGCCCTCGATCCAGCGGTCGACCACCCGGAAGAGGTGCTCGAGATAGACGGTCTGGGGGCAGGCCCAGCCGCACCAGATGCGCCCCAGCAGGGCGGTCACGGCGTAGATGGAGAAGCCCAGGCCGGTGATGGCGAAGAAGAGCAGCCAGACGTCGCCCAAGCCGAGCGTGGCCCCGAGCAGGTGGAAGCGCCGATGCTCGACGTCGAGGAAGACGGCAGGGAAGCCGTTGATCTCGATCCAGGGCAGGGCGGCGAAGAAGGCGATGAGCATCCACGCCACCGCCCGTCGCGCGCGCACCCACTGCCCGCGGACGTCCGCCGGATGCAGGGTGCGCCGGGACCCATCCTCGCGGATGGTCGTGACGCTCTCGCGGGAGGGGACGTGCGCCATGGGGCGTCAGCGCTGGGAGGGTTCCTCGGCGCGGGGGATGACCTGCCACTTGCCCTCCTCCTGCGTGGAGAGCAGGAAGGCGGTCAGGGCGACGAGCTTGTCGTTGCCGAGGTGCTTCTGGCTGACCATGCCGGTGGGGATGCCGTTGACCATCACGCCCTCGTTGAGGACGCGGTAGACGCCCATCGGGCCCGCGGCGTGCACCCACGTGCGGTCGGAGAGCCGGTGGCCGATGCCCTTGATGCCCTGGAGGTCGGGGCCGTGGCAGGCGAGGCAGGCGGCCTGGTAGGCGGCCTTGCCCTCGGCGACCTTGGCGGCGTTGCGGCTCAGCTTCCAGAGCGTGGCGTCGTCGAGGCTGCTCGAGGCGGCGAGGCGCTTGGCCTCGAGCTGGGACAGCTCGGCGTCCAGCACCTCGCGGTCGGGCTTCCCGATGCCGAGCTGGAAGTGGTACGCCCAGTAGAGGAAGGCGAAGACGATCGAGCCATGCAGGGTCAGCAGCCACCAGTTGGGGAGGCGCTGGTCGTATTCCTGGATGCCGTCGTAGGTGTGCGGCTGGAGGACGGGTTGGTCGTCGCGTTCGGGTTTGGCCATGGCGGGAAGGGTCAGTCGTCGTTGAGGGGGAGCTCGGAGACCCGGCGGATCTCCTCCTTGGGCGTGGCGAGCAGGCGGGCGATGAGCAGGACGGTGGCCAGCCCCAGGAGGAGGAGGCCCAGGACCTGCGCGTCGCGCATCAGCTCATCCCATTGGAGGCGCCGGAACATGGGTCACTTGGCGGTCTCGAAGTTGCGCCCCAGCGAGCGGAGATAGGCGAGCACGGCCACGAGCTCGGCGTCGCGGTCGGCCTGGATGCCCTTGACGGCGAGCTCGGCGGCGATCTCCTTGGACTGCGCGTCGTAATCGGCCTGGATGGCCGCGGGCGTCGAGGTCTCGGGCTTGTAGGGCACGCCGAGGGTGCGGAGGGCCGTGATCTTGCCGTAGAGGGAGGCGCGGTCCGTCCGGTCCGTCGCCAGCCAAGGGTAGGCGGGCATGAGGGAGTCAGGCTCGAGCTCGCGGGGGTCGATCATGTGGCGCCAGTGCCAGGCCAGGTCGGGCCGGGTCAGACCCTCGCGGGCGAGGTCCGGGCCCATGCGGCGCGAGCCCCACTGGTAGGGGAAGTCATAGACGGATTCGCCGAGGCGCGAGTAGCCGAGGTCGGCGCCGTAGCGGAGGATGTCCGGCTTGAGGGTGCGGATCATCTGCGAGTGGCAGTTGTAGCACCCCTCGCGGACGTAGATCTCGCGGCCGGCGAGCTCGAGCGGGCGGTAGGGCACCTGCACGCGGCCCTCGAGGTCCTTCGCGTCGCCCGTGCCCTTGTAGAGGATGACGGTGGGCAGGATCTGCACGGCGCCGCCGATGGCGACGGCCAGCAGCGCGAGCACGCTGAACGGAAGGGCGTTGTGGAGGAGCTCCTCGTGCCAGCGATTCCAGGTGTAGCCCTTGACCTCGAAGTGGGCGACGGCCGCCAGCGCGAGGGCGGGCGTGCCGATCAGGCCGACCAGCATCCAGGCGCCCGAGCCGAGCAGCCAGACGCAACCCAGTACGATGATGCCGAGGGTGTAGAGGACGGGCGCGTTGAGGAAGGTCCGGAAGCGGGCGGGCGCGGGGGCGGCCGGCTCGTCGCGCACCTCGAGGGTGCCGTCCACCGCCCGTCCGGAGCGAATGGTCAGGAAGAGATTGGCGAGCATCAGGACGTAGCCCGCCAGGTAGAGCGCGCCGCCGAGGGCGCGCAGGTAGTACATGGGCAGGATGTTCTTGAGCGTCTCGACGAAGGTGTTGGCGACCGCGGTGCCGTCGGCCGTCACCTCGTTGAGGGAGAGCCCCTGGCCGATGCCCGCCACCCACATCGAGGCGACGTAGAAGAGGATGCCGATCATCCCGACCCAGAAGTGGATGTTGGCCCAGCGCTCGCTATGGAGCTTGGCGCCCCAGAGCCGGGGGACGAGCCAGTAGAACATGCCGGCGGCCATGAACCCGTTCCAGCCGAGGGTGCCGCCATGGACGTGGCCGATGATCCAGTCCGTGTAGTGGCCGAGGGCGTTGACCGAGTTGATCGAGAGCAGCGGGCCCTCGAAGGTGGACATGCCGTAGAAGGTGACGCCGGCCGCCATGAACTTGATCACGGGCTCGGTGCGGAGCTTGTCCCACGCGCCGCGCAGGGTGAGCAGGCCGTTGAGCATCCCGCCCCAGGAGGGCGCCCAGAGCATGAGGGAGAAGATCATCCCCAGGCCCTGCAGCCAGGGGGGCAGGGAGGTGTTGAGGAGGTGGTGCGGGCCCGCCCAGATGTAGATGAAGATGAGGGACCAGAAGTGGATGACCGAGAGGCGGTAGCTGTAGACGGGTCGGCCGGCCGCCTTGGGGATGAAGTAGTACATGATCCCGAGCACCGGGGTGGTCAGGAAGAAGGCCACGGCGTTGTGCCCGTACCACCACTGGACGAGCGCGTCCTGCACGCCGCCGAAGATCGGGTAGCTGTGGAGGAGGCTGGTCGGCAGGGAGAGGTGGTTGACCACGTAGAGCATCGCCACCGTGATGATGGTCGCGATGAAGAACCAGATGGCCACGTAGAGGCTGCGCTCGCGCCGGGCGGCGACCGTGGCGAAGAAGACGGCGCCGAAGATGACCCAGACGACGGCCACCAGGAGGTTGATGGGCCAGATCAGCTCGGCGTACTCCTTGCCGCGGGTCAGGCCGAGGGGCAGGGTGATGGCCGCGAGCAGGATGATGAGCTGCCAACCCCAGAAGTGGACCTGCCCCAGCCAGCAGAGGGCGAGGCGCGTCCGCAGCAGGCGCTGGGAGGAATAGTAGATCCCCGCGAAGATCATGTTGCCCACGAACGCGAAGATGGCGGCGTTGGTGTGGAGCGGCCGGAGGCGGCCGTAGGTCGTCCAGGGCAGCCCGAGGTTGAGGGCGGGGAAGGCCAGCTGCAGGGCGATGAGGACGCCGGCGAGCAGGGCGACGGCTCCCCAGATCATCGAGGCCAGCGTGAACTGGCGGACGATCCGGTCGTTGTAGGTGACGGTGGTGCTGGCGCTCATGGGGAGGGGGAAGGGGTGCGGTCGTCCGCGGGGCATTGGCCGGAGTCGGGCTCCAAGGGGCGGAGCGACTCGCGCTCGAGGCCGTCCGCGCCGCGGTTGCGGCGGTCCCAGGCGAAGCCCAACGCGGCGAGCGCGGCGAGGATCGCGGAGAAGAGGACGGTGAGGGCGAGGGCTTCCACGTTCGGGCGGGTCGCGACATCCCTTCTAGCGCCCGGCCGGACGCTTTCAACGCCAAAGCCCCCGCGGCGCCCGCGATTTCAAACGTCCGTTTGCCCCGACCCCGAACCTCGTTTCCTCGGTGAGGATTGCGAGGATGCGCGCGGCCGCATGCCATCGGGCCCTCCGCGCGTCGCGACGGGGCGGCGCCGGGGGGCATTAGCGGAAGTGGCGGTCGCCCGCAGGTTTGCTTAAAGCCGCGACGGCCCCCGCTTTCAGTTGCCTTGCCATGGACGACCTCGCCCGCCTAATGGCCGCATGCGCCTCATCGACGGCAACGCCATCGCCCAGCAGGTCCTCGCCGAGGTCAAGGCCGAGGTCGCCGCCCTGGCCCCGGTCGTTCCCCACGTCGCCTTCGTGCGCGTGGGCGAGGACCCCGCCTCGGTGTCCTACGTGGCCAAGAAGGAGCGCACGGCCGCCGAGGTCGGCATGCGCGCCTCGCTCAAGGTGTTCCCGGCCGACGTTCCCAAGGCCGAGCTCCTGGCGCATCTCGACGCGCTCAACGCCGACGCCTCGGTCCACGG
>CAIPVK010000118.1 GCA_903868455.1 uncultured Opitutia bacterium | reverse complement strand
GCGGACCTCGGCGCCGGAGTCGGTCACGGCGGACCCGAGCTTGCGGCGGATCTCGTCGGCCGTGTCCGTGATGAAGAGCGTGGCCGCGGCGTTGGGGTCGGACTTCGACATCTTGGCGGCCGGGTCCTGCAGCGACATGATCCGGGCGCCCGTCGCCGCGATGTAGGGCTCCGGGATGACGAAGGTCTCGGAGTAGGCGTGGTTGAACTTCTGGGCGAGGTCGCGCGTCAGCTCGAGGTGTTGCTTCTGGTCCTCGCCGACCGGGACCTTGGCGGCGTTGTAGAGCAGGATGTCGGCCGCCATCAGCACCGGGTAGGTGAGCAGGCCGGCGCGGACGGATTCCTGCTTGGACGCCTTGTCCTTGAACTGGGTCATGCGCTCCAGCTGGCCCAGGGGGCAGAGGCAGCCGAGGATCCAGGCCAGCTCGGTGTGGCCCGTCACGTGGGACTGCACGAAGAGGTGGCTGCGGGCCGGGTCGAGGCCGCAGGCCAGGTACTGCGCGAGGCAGCCGTAGGTGTTCGCCCGCAGCTCCGCCGGGACGGTCGGGACGGTGATGGCGTGCTGGTCGACGATGCCGAAGAAGCAGGCGTGGTCGTCCTGCATCCGGCCCCAGTTGAGGACGGCGCCCAGGTAGTTCCCCAGGTGCAGGCGCCCCGTGGGCTGGGCGCAGGTAAGGACGACGGGCTTGGCGGCGGGCTCGCTCACGCCGTCCAGCGTGGGGAAGGCGGGCGGCGGCGACAAGCGGATTGGGCCGGGGACAAGTCCCGGGGGCGGCGGCGCTTGCCAAACGGGAGGGGCGCGCTTGGATGGACGGCCGCGCGCGGAACCTCCCGCCCGCCCCGCTGTTCCCCGACCACCATGGCCCTGATCGAAGCCCGCAACCTCACCAAGCGCTACGGGAGCCTGCTCGCCGTGGACGACGTCAGCCTCGCCGTGGACCGCGGCGAGGTCGTCGGCTTCCTCGGCCCCAACGGCGCCGGCAAGTCGACCACCATGCGCCTGCTCGCCGGCCACCTGCGGGCCGACGCCGGGGAGGCGCGCGTGGCGGGCATCGACGTCGCGGCCGACCCGGTCGGGGCCAAGGCGCGGCTGGGCTACTCCCCCGAGGGCGCGCCGGCCTACGGCGAGATGACGGTGCGCGAGTTCCTGCGCTTCGCGGCGGACCTGCGCGGGCTCGATTCCCCGGCCGAGCGCGTGCGCGAGACGCTCGCCCTCTGCCGGCTGGACGACGTCGCCGCCCAGGCCGTCGAGACGCTCTCCAAGGGCTACCGCATGCGGGTCGGCTTCGCCCAGGCCGTCATCCACGACCCCGAGGCGCTGATCCTCGACGAGCCGACGGACGGCCTCGACCCCAACCAGAAGCACGAGGTGCGCCGCATCCTCGCCGGCATGGCCGCGCGCAAGGCGGTCATCGTCTCGACCCACCTCCTCGAGGAGGTCGAGGCGCTCTGCACGCGCGTCATCCTCATCGCCCGCGGCAAGGTGCGCTGCGACGAGTCGCCCGCCTCCCTGCTCGCCCGCTTCCCGGGCAAGCGCCTCGACGAGATCTTCCGCCACCTCACCGCCTGAACCATGCGCGCCTTCCGAGCCATCCTCGCCCGCGAGTTCCTGGGGTACTTCCGCACCCCGCTCGCCTACGTCTTCCTCGCGGTCTTCAACGCCTTCGCGGTGTCGCTGGCCTTCTTCGTCGGCGGCTTCTACGAGTCCAACGCCGCCAACCTCGACCGCTTCTTCCTCTACCACCCGTGGCTCTGGGCCTTCCTCGCCCCCGCCGCCGGCGCCCGCCTGTGGGCGGAGGAGCGCCGCCAGGGCACGCTCGAGCTGCTGCTGACCTGGCCGGTGACCGTCTGGCAGGCGGCGCTCGGCAAGTTCCTCGCCGGCTGGCTCTTCCTCGCCACCGCCCTCGCGGCCACGCTGCCCATGGTCGCGACCGTCGCCTGGCTGGGCGAGCCCGACCTCGGCGTCGTCGCCAGCGGCTACCTCGGCTCCCTGCTCTGCGGCGGCGCCTGCCTCGGCATCGCCTCGCTCTGCTCCGCCCTCACGCGCAGCCAGGTGATCGCCTTCGTGACCGGCTTCCTCGCCTGCTTCGTCCTCGTCATCGTCGGCTACGGCGTGCTCGACCCGCTGCTCGCGGGCGCGCTGCCGCCGGACAAGCTCGGCCTGGTCGCCCGCCTCGGCCTGTGGCGCAACCTGGAGCCCTTCACCCTCGGCGCGCCCGACCTGGCGGCCGTCACCTACTTCACCAGCGTCGCCCTGGCCGGACTCGGCCTCGGCACCCTCGCCGTCGAGCGCCGCTGAGCCCGCCATGAACCGCGCCCAAGTCGCCCTCGCCGCCGCCGCGATCCTCGCGGCCGCCGTCTTCGCCAACCTCATCGCCGGCCGGCTCGGCTGGCGGGCCGACCTCACCCAGGACCGGCTTTACACGCTGTCCGAGCCCTCGCGCCGCCTGGCCGCCGGGGTGGGCGAGACGGTGGAGATCGAGTTCTTCGCGAGCCGCGGCGAGACCAAGCTCTCGCCCTACCTCGAGTCCTACGCCCGCCGGGCCGAGGCCCTGCTGCGCGAGTACGCGCGCGCGTCGGAGGGCCGCATCCGCGTGACCGTCACCGACCCCCAGCCCGACACCGAGGCGGAGAGCCGCGCCCAGCGCCACGGCCTGGGCGGCGCGCGCGCCGAGAACGGCACGGCCTACCTCGGCCTCACCGCGCGCCAGGCGGACACGCTGCGCGCCCTGCCCTTCCTCGACCCGCGGCGCGAGCGCTTCCTCGAGCACGATATCTCGCAGCTCATCGCGTCCGTCACGCGCCTCTCCAAGCCCCGCCTCGTGCTCGTCACGACCCTGCCCATCACCTCCGAGCTGCCGCCCTCGGCGGACCAGCCCGGCCCCGGCGACATCCTCCTGCAGGAGCTCGGCCGAAGCTTCGAGGTCGTCACGCTCTCCAACACCGCGACCGAGCTGCCCAAGGACGCGGCGGTCGTCGCCCTCCTCCACCCGCACCACCTCAACCCGCGGCTCGCCTTCGCCATCGACCAGTTCCTGCTCGGCGGCGGGCCCGTGCTCGCGGCCATCGACCCCCTCAGCCGCTTCCAGAAGTTCCAGCAGGGCAACCTGCCCTTCATGATCCCCGGCGCGGCGATGGGCGCGGCGAGCGACCCCGCCCTGGCCAAGGCCTGGGGCGCGGAGGTGCCGGTCGACGCCGTGGTCGGCGACGCCGCCCGCTCCCTCCAGATGCCCTCGCCGCGCGGCGAGCCCGTCACCTACCCGCCCGCCGCGGCGGTGCAGGCCGACGGCCT
>CAIPVK010000117.1 GCA_903868455.1 uncultured Opitutia bacterium | reverse complement strand
CGAGGGCGTAGGGGTTCGACAGCGCGCCGATGCCCTCGCCGCTCAAGGAGACCTCGGGCTGGGCGTCGATGGCGTCCAGCAGCGTCGCGGCGCGCCCGAGCGCGTCCTTGGCCGCGGGCAGGTTGCCGGCCGCGCGCTGGGCCGCGCCTTCCTCGAGGGTCCAGAGCAGGACCGACGGCCCGCCCTCGGCGGCGGCGGTCGCCGCCTGGACGGCGGCTCCGGCGAAGTCGCCCGCCTCGTGCGAGGCGCGGAACGCGGCGACGGAGGTCGGATAGTCCGAGACGCAGCCCGCGAGGGCGGCCGCGAGCGCGGCGAGCAGGGAAGGCCGGAGCATCGGCTCAGCGGGCGGGGACGACCACCGTCTCGGGCAGCTCCTTGGCGTCGACCTTTAGGTTCACCTTGAAGCCGCTGTTGCGGAGCGCCTCGGCGGCGCCCTTCACGCGCTCGACCTCGGCGGCGTTGAGCCGGACGCCGTCCGCCAGCCCGGCGAGGAAGGCGGCGTGGCCGCGCACCCGGGCGAGGGCCTCCGGCGTGGGGGTCGCGGCGACCTCGAGCGCGAGCCCGTCGCGGAGCTCGACCTTGCGGGTCCAGGTCTCGAAGCCCGCGCGGCGCACGGTCACCTCGCGGATTCCGGGGGCGAGCTTGAGCGGGGCCTCGCCGGCCAGGCCCTGGGTGACGCCGTCGACCTCGACCGTGAAGCCGGTGAGCGAGGGGCGGGCGGGCGAGGCGGCGCGGGTCAGCCGGCCCTCCGCGTCGATGGCGAGGTCGGGCAGGGCGAGGTCGTCGGCGACCAGGCGGAAGGTGACGGACGCCGAGGCGACCGGCTTGGCGGGCGCCGCGGCGAGCTTGGCGGCCAGGTCCTTGGAGAGGGCCTTGGCGAGCGCCTCGGCGAGCGCGTCCGACTGCTCGGCCTCGCCGATCGCGGTGTCGGAGACGCTGGTCTCGGTCGCGCGGCCGCCGCCGACCGAGGCGCCGTCGCCGACGAGGGCGGTCGCCTTCCAGGTCGCGGTGGCGGCGAGCCGGCGGCGCTCCTGGCCGAGGGACTCCGTCACGCCGCGCGAGAAGCTGACGACGCGGATCTCGACGAGGACGTCGGCCCCGCGCGCGCGGGCGAGCCGGGCCTGCTCCTCGGCGTCCGCGGCGGGCGCGGCGGAGGAGACGGCGAGGCCGGCGCCCGAGACGCCCTCCTCGAGGCGCGGGGCGAGCAGGCGCGCGAATTCGGTCGCGGCCGCGCCCTCGGCGCGGGTCACGACGACGGCCGACTTGGCGCCTTGGGCGGCGGCGAGGGCGGCGAGAAGGAGGAGGGGTAGGGCGAGACGCATGGTCCTTGTATAGGAGGCGGACGCGGGGAGCCCAAACCCGAACTTATTCACACGTCCCGGTCCGGATCGTCGAAATCGCGGTCCCGCCGTCCGGCATAGGGATCGTGCAGGGGGTCGGTCGCCGGGTTGTTGCGCGGGTTGCCCCGGCCCTCGAGCAGCATGCCGATGAAGAGGCCGATGGAGAGGACCACGACCCAGGACATGACCGTGCCGATGCCCTTGAAGATCCAGACCATGCCCTGGAACAGGCCCCCGATCACGGCGAGGCAGCCTCGGCCGAACGAGCGCCAGAAGCCCGCCGCCGCGGGCTTGGGGGAGGGGGCGGGGGAGGTCAGGGCGACGAGCTCGCGCAGGAGGATCCAGCGCCCCTGCCCGGGCGCCCATACATGGTCGGTGGGGCGCAGCGAGCCGTCGGCGAGCCCGGCTTGGATGTCCGCGTAGCTTCGGTCGCCGATGACCGCGCCGTCGCGCGCCAGCTTGTGCAGGACGGCGCTCATCGGCTCAGGAGGAGGGCGATCAGCCCCGTCGCCGCGG
>CAIPVK010000116.1 GCA_903868455.1 uncultured Opitutia bacterium | reverse complement strand
TTGGCAGGCGACCGACTCCGCGTCCGCGGCGCGCGCGAGCGCCTCCCCGCGCGAGGCGCGGTCGAGGACGCGGCGGACCGGGGCGGCGAGCATGTCAGCGGATGCCGAAGACCTCGCGGGCGTCGGCCACCTCGCCGGTGATGGCGGCGGCGGCGACCATGAGGGGGCTCATCAGGACGGTGCGCCCGGTGATCGAGCCCTGGCGGCCCTTGAAGTTGCGGTTCGAGGAGCTGGCGCAGAGCTGGTCGCCCACGAGCTTGTCGGGGTTCATGGCCAGGCACATCGAGCAGCCCGCGCCGCGCCACTCGAAGCCGGCGTCGCGGTAGATGGCGGCTAGGCCCTCCTTCTCGGCCTGGACAGCCGTGATCTGGGAGCCGGGGACGACGATGGCCTTGATGCCGGCCTTCACCTTGCGGCCCTTGAGGTACTTGGCGACCTCGCGGAGGTCGGAGATGCGGCCGTTGGTGCACGAGCCGAGGAAGGCGACGTCGATGGGCGTGCCCTTGATGGGCTTGCCCGGGGCGAGCTTCATGTGGCGGTAGGCCTCGTCGGCCGTGGCGCGGTCGCCGCCCTGGAGGGACTCGAGGGTGGGCATCGACTCGTCGATGAAGACGGCCTGGCCGGGGGTGATGCCCCAGGTGACGGTCGGGCGGATGGTCGCGGCGTCGTAGACCTTGACGTCGTCGTAGGCGCAGCCGGGGTCGGAGGCGAAGGACTTCCAGCGGGCGACGGCGGCGTCCCACTCGGCCTCGGAGGGGGCGAACGGGCGGCCCTTGATGTAGTCGAAGGTCTTCTGGTCGGGGTTGACGTAGCCGCAGCGCGCGCCGCCCTCGATGGACATGTTGCAGACCGTCATGCGCTCCTCGAGGGAGAAGGCGTCGAAGGTCGTGCCCGCGTACTCGTAGGCGTAGCCGATGCCGCCGTTGACGCCGAGGTCTCGGATGATGTGCAGGATGACATCCTTGGCGTAGACGCCGGGGGCGAGCTTGCCGTTGACCTCGACGCGGCGGACCTTGAGCGGGCTCAGGGCGAGGGTCTGGGTGGCGAGGACGTCGCGCACCTGGGTGGTGCCGATGCCGAAGGCGATCGCGCCGAAGGCGCCGTGGGTGGCGGTGTGGGAGTCGCCGCAGGCGATGGTCATGCCCGGCTGGGTGATGCCCTGCTCGGGGCCGACCATGTGGACGATCCCCTGCTTGCCCGTGTTCGTGTCGAAGAGACGGACGCCGCTCTCGCGGGTGTTGCGCCGGAGGGCCTCGATCATCTCCTGGGCGAGGGGGTCGGAATAGGGCTCCTTCAGCTCGTTGGTCGGGACGATGTGGTCGACCGTGGCGAAGGTGCGGTGCGGGTAGCGGACCTTCAGGCCGAGGTCCCGGAGCATGCCGAAGGCCTGGGGGGAGGTCACCTCGTGGATGAGGTGGGTCCCGATGAAGAGCTGGGTCTGCCCGTTGGGCAGCTTGCGGACGGCGTGGGCGTCCCAGACTTTTTGGAAGAGCGTCTTGGCC
>CAIPVK010000115.1 GCA_903868455.1 uncultured Opitutia bacterium | reverse complement strand
GCGGGGGGCGTCCTGCGTTTCGACGCCTTCGTCGAGGTCGCGCTCTTCCATCCCGGCGCCGGCTACTACGCCGCCGACCGCGTCCGGGTCGGTCGCCGCGCCGACGCCGACTTCACCACCGCCGCCGCCCTCGGGCCGGTGTTCGGCGAGCTCCTCGCCGAGGCCGCCGCCGGCATCCTCGGCGACCTCTCCGGCCACACCTTGGTCGAGGTTGGCGCCGAGCCCGGTCCCTCGCCCCTCTCCGGCGTCGCCTCGCGCTTCGCCGCCCATCGCCCCCTGCGTCTCGGCGACCCGCTCGATCTCCGAGGCCCTTGCGTGCTCGTCGCCAACGAGCTCCTGGACGCCCAGCCTTTCCGACGCTTCCGTTTCCTCGACGGGCGTTGGGTCGACCTCGGGGTGCGGATCCTCGACGACGGCTCGCTCGCCGAGGCCGTCCACAGCGAGCCCGCCGATGCCGAGGGCCGGGACTTGGTCGCGGCCTTGCCCTCCCCTTGGCACGAGGGCGCGACCCTCGATATCGCGCTCTCGGCCGAGACCCTGCTAGCCGGCCTCCTGTCGGGCCCCTGGACCGGCGCCGCGATCCTGCTCGACTATGGCAAGCCGCTCCCGGAGCTGCTCGCGGGTTCCCCGGCCGGCACCGCCCGCGCCTACCGCGCGCACCGCCTCCACGGCGACCTCCTTGCCGACCCCGGCGAGCAGGACCTCACCTGCCACGTGGCCTGGGACCGGCTCGAGGCGGTGATGCGGGGGGCCGGGTTCGCCCCCGCCCGCACCGAGCGCCAGGAGGCCTTTCTCGTCCGCCACGCCGCCCCCGCCCTCGAGCGGCTCGTCGCCGCCGGGAACCTGGAGGCCGTCGGGGCGCTCAAGGCCTTGACCCACCCCGCCCACTTCGGCGGCAAGTTCCAAGTCCTCTGGGGCAGGCGTTGACCTCGCCCGAACCTTTTTCAACCTATCCCTCTCCATGCGCGCCCTGCTCGCCTCCCTCCTCCTCGCCGCCTCGCTGCCGGCCCAGGTCCAACTCCTCGAGACTTTCGAGGGCGACGGCTTCGGCACCTGGAAGGTCGAGGGCGACGGCTTCGGCCTGGCGCCCGCGCCCGGTCGGCTCGACGGCGTCAACGGCGTCTTCGTCGGCTTCGCCGGCGGCGCCCACGTCTGCTCCGCCCATGGCGGCGACGCCGGCAAGGGCGTCCTGACCTCCCCCGAGTTCACCGTCACCCAGCCCTACCTCGCCTTCCTCGTCGCGGGCGGCAACCACAAGGGCGGCACCTGCGTCCAGCTGCTGGTGGGCGGACAGGTTGTCCTCGAGGCCGTCGGCCCGCGCTCCCTGCGGTTCAGCCAGGTCACCTGGGATGTCAGCGCCTTCCGCGGCAAGCGCGCCACCCTCCGCATCGTCGACAACCGCACCGACGAGTGGGGGATGATCGCCGCCGACCATTTCGTCCTGACCGCGCAGGCCAAGACCGTCCTGCCGACCAACGGCGAGGGTCGCGTGCCCCAGGCCGCCAAGCTCGTCCGCGTCCCCGGCGAGGGCTCGGCCGCCATCCCCGAGGGTTCCGACATGCGCGTCGTCGCCACCCGCAAGGAGCATGGCATCGCCGCCCCGACCGCGATCGCTTTCGGCAACGACGGCACCCTCTTCGTCTCCGAGACGCCCCGCTTCCGCAAGGGGGTGGAGGACGACCGCGACAACCTCTTCTGGTACCTCGACGACCTCGCCGCCGCGACCACCGCCGACCGCGTCGCCCTCCACCGCAAGTGGGACCACCGCCGCCCCTACGCCGAGTTCACCGAGCGCTCGGAGATCGTCCGCCGCCTCGACCAGCGCGCCCCCGACGGCTCCTACCGCCGCGCCCGCGTCTTCGCCGACGGGTTCAACGACGTGCTTGACGGCACCGCGGCCGGGGTCTTCGCGTGGGACGACACCGTCTACTTCGCCTGCATCCCCCACGTCTGGATGCTCCGCGACGGCGGCCCCGACGGCCG
>CAIPVK010000114.1 GCA_903868455.1 uncultured Opitutia bacterium | reverse complement strand
CCGCCCCGGCTTCACCCTCATCGAGCTCCTGCTCGTGATGGCCGTCATCGGCATCCTCGCCGCCGCCATCCTCCCCCTCGCCACCGGCGCGATCAACAGCCAGCGCAAGGCCCGCGCCACCGGCCATATCCGCGCCATCGCCGGCGCGTGCGACGCCTACCGCAAGCTCTACGGCGACTTCCCGCTCGCCGGCCGCGCCGCGGTCCCGAGCGCCTACACGACGGACTTCCCCGAGTTCCGCCAGGACCTCTACGCGCAGCTGACCGGCACCAAGGTGCTGCTCGCCACCGTGACGACGACCGGCGCGCCCTCGCTCCAGCTCGTGGCCTACAACGACTCCCTCCTGCCGAACGCCGCGAAGCGGGCGATCCGCCCCCTCCTCACGCCCACCGTGGTCACCGCCTGCGACGCGGGAGGCAACGAGGACGTCGACGCGGACCAGCTGAAGGAGTTCATCGACCCCTGGGGCAACGCCTACGACTACCGCTACCGGCTGGCCTGCTCCGCCAACGACCCCACGACCAACACCGGACGCTACGCCTACTGGTACAACCCCGAGTTCCTGCTCGTCAGCTGCGGCCGCGAGTTCGTCGCCTCCGCCACCACGGCCAAGCCGCATGTGCCCGCGATGGACGAGTATTGGCAGGCGTCGAAGCCCACGGCGCCGACCTCGTCGACCGCCATGACCACGCGCGGCGTCATCCCCTCGACCTACTTCGAGGACGGCGCCGACTACACCCGGTCCGACAACCTCACGAACTGGTCGGGGCGCTGAGCGAGGCCGGCCGCATCCAGCGCGCGAGCAGGGCGCAGAGAAGCCAGGCGAGCAAGACGGTGGCGAGCGTGTGGGAGAGGAAGTGCTCGCCCCGCGCGACCTGGTACAAGCCCATGGCCGAGCCCGCGGCCAAGCCGACCGCCGCGCCCGCGCGACGCCGGCGCGAGCCCTCCCAGGCGAAGGCGAGGGCGAGCAGCGAATACCCGCCGCTGGCATGTCCGGCCGGGAAGGCGTTGCTCGGGTAGCCCTCGGGCTTGGATTCGAAAAGGAGCCGGTGCGGCCAAGGTCCGCCGTAGGTCTCGGTGGCGGCGGGCGTGGCCATGCGGGTCACGGCCCTGAGCTGGGTGGAGGCCACCGGCACGAGGGCGAGGCAGGCGAGCAGGTAGAGCGAGCGGCGACGCCCCAGCCACGACGGGAACCTGGCCGGCGCCGCGGCCCCGGCGACAAGCAGCAGGGCGAGCAGGATGAGGAGCGCCTTCGGCCCGTCGTAGAGCAGCGGATGGAGGACCGGGTGCTCGCGGGGCAGCGCCCAGGAAGCGCCATCCCAGAAGAGGGACTGGAAGGCCTGGTCGACCGCCTCCCCGCCCAGCGGGCGGAAGGCGAAGACGGCGACGGCCGCCGCGAGCAGCAGCAGGGGCGCGCGCCAGCCCGGGACCTCAGCGCGGGGCGTCGTGTCGGAGCTTGCCATGGGCGAAGAGGAAATCGGCGCCCTCGTAGTAGGCGCGCGTGGCCTCGACCAGGTCGGGCCGGGGCGCGGCCAAGGGGGTGAGCGCGCCGGTGCGGAGGTCAACCGTGTACTGGGCGACCTGGCGCACGGGCTTGAGCACGGTCAGGACGCCGTCGCGAACCATGCCGACCTTCTGGTAGTTGCTGATGAACGCGCGCGGGCGGTAGGAGGGGGAGAGGGCGTCCGAGCCGAGGAAGGTCGAGGTGTGGGGAAGGCCGAGCAGGGCCATCAGCGTGGGCGCGAGGTCGACCTGGGCCACGAGGTGGTCGACGCGACGCGGGGCGACGTGGGCCGGGGACCAGACCAGCATCGGGACATGGTACTTGGCCACCTCGAGGTCGCGCTTGCCCGCGACCGAGGCGCCGTGGTCCGCGACGATCACGAAGACGGTGTCCTTGAACCAGGGCTTGGCGCGGGCGGCCTCGAGGAAGGCGCCGATGGCGTGGTCGGTGTAGGCGACGCCGCCGTTGCGCCCGGTCAGCGCGGGCGAGATGCGACCCGCCGGCCAGGTGTACGGCCGGTGGTTGGAGGTCGTCATGATGAAGTGGTGGAAGGGCCGCCCCTCGGCGTGGGCGCGGTCGGCCTCCGCCACGGACCAGGCGAAGGCGTCCTCGTCGCAGGCGCCCCAGGCGTTGGCGAAGCCCGGCCTGACGCCGCGAGCCTCCTGGGCCGGCCGGTCGACCACCCGGTAGCCGTTGGCCGAGAAGAAATAGCTCATGTTGTCGAAGAACCCGTCGCCGCCGTAGATGAAGGCGGTGTCGTAGCCGTTCCCGGCGAGCGCGGAGCCGAGGGTCCCGAGGCGCTCGCAGCCGTCGCGCCGGAGCACCGACTGGCCGGGGATGGGCGGAATCGAGAGCGTGAGGGCCTCCATGCCGCGCACGGTGCGCGTG
>CAIPVK010000113.1 GCA_903868455.1 uncultured Opitutia bacterium | reverse complement strand
CGCTACCGGGTGCCGGCCGACAACCCTTTCCTGCGCGCCCGACAGCACCGCGGCGAGGCGCTGGACCCCGCGAAGCTGCGCACCGAGACCTGGGCCACCGGCCTGCGCAACGTCTGGCGCATGAGTTACGACACCCCCTCGCGCCGCTGGTTCTGCGGGGATGTCGGCCAGAATGAGCTCGAGGAGGTGAATATCCTCGTGCCGGGCGGCGACTACGGCTGGAGCCTGCGCGAGGCCCGGAAACCCTTCGGCAAGGCCAAGGGCAAGGCGGGCAACGGTCGGCTCACCGATCCCATCTATCAGTACGGACGCGACATCGGCGCGTCGGTGACCGGCGGCATCGTCTATCGCGGGACGGCCTTGCCCGAGCTCTCGGGCGCCTATGTGCTGGCCGACTTCGCCTCGGGGCGGATGCTCGCGATCCGCGAGCGGGGCGGACGGTGGTCCGAGGGCGAGCTGCTGGCCAGGGAGCCGACCGTGGCGGGCTTCGGCATCAACCCAGCGACCGGCGAGATGATCTTCTGCTCGATGGGAGGAGGAAGGGTCGGAAAGTTAGTTAAATAGGGGACTAGGGGACTAGGGGGATAGGGGATTAGAGACGCTGTTTCGCTGGAACGCTGTGGCGCTTGGGCGTTGCTGCGAAAGGTGAGGTGGGGTTCCCAGCGGCGGTAGCGGTGCTAGCGGTATTAGCGGGCTAGCGCAGGAGCCTCCGGCCCCGCTAGATCATCCTCCGACTCCTCGTCATTCTCCAAATCCCCGGCTCCGCCCGCCCCAGCTTTTTCCAGCCTCTTTTAGCCGCATCTAGGTTCTCCTAGCCCCCTATAGCTCCTTCAAGCCGTCACAGGAGCCCCGTCGTGACAGCGCCCCAGCGAAACAGCGAAAAAGCGACCCCGCTCCTCAACGAGCCGCGACTCCCCACACCTCCACCTCGACATAATCGTTCGAGGGGTTGGAGGTGTTGCCGTTGGAATGGAGGCGGACGTAGCGGGCCTTGACGCCCTTGGCCTCGATGACGCGACCCTCGTGGCTCTCGATGTAGCAGGGATCCTTGCCCTTGCCGAAGCCCAGCTTGTCGGCGTCGTCGTTGTTGAAGAGCGTCGTCACGCCCTGCTTGAACTCGGGGTCGTCCGAGACCTGGACGACGACCGAGAAGTAGACGCGGCGCTCGCGATGGAAGTGCCAGAGGGCGATGGCATGGATCTCGGCGGGCGCGCCGAGGTCGACCTGGACCCACTGGTGGCCGCGGGGCAGCTCGACCTCGTACCCCTCGTCGGCCGCCTTGTCGCCGTCGGTCACGAAGGCGAGGTCGCCCGCCACCGCCTCGCGGGCGCTGGACGTGACCTCCTTGCCGAGGGCGAGGTTCGTCGCGGCGGCGGGGACGGTCGGGAGCTTGCGAGGCTCGGTCGAGGGCTTCTCGAGGTTGGCCACCGTGAAGGGGCGGGGCGTGCCGGCCACGGCGGGCTTGGGCAGCTCGAGGGGCAGGACCTTCGTCTCGGCGGCGCCGAGGACGGCGGCGAGGAGGAGGGGGAGGACGGCGTGGCGCATGGGAAAGGTTGGGACAACCCGGGCGGGCGGCGGTTCCGCTCAGCGGAGGAGGCGGACGCGGCGGTGCCGCTGGGGGAAGCGGAGGGTCACGGTCGTCCCCCTGCCCGGCTGGCTGGAGATGTCGACCCGCCCGCCGTGGGCGCGGAGGATGCGCAGGACGATGAGGAGGCCCAGGCCGGAGCCGTCGCGCTTGGTGGTGTAGTAGGCGTCGAAGACCCGGGTGAGCTTCTCGGCCGGGATCCCCACGCCCGTGTCGGCGACCTCCAGGACGACCCAGTCGTCCTCGGAGCGCGCGCGCAGGGTGAGCTCGCCGCCGCGGTCCATCGCCTCGAGCGCGTTCTTGAGGACGTTGAAGAGGGCCTGCTGGACCTGGTCGCGGTCGGCGAGGACGGGCGGGATCTCGCCGGCGACGTCGACCGTCGCGCGCACCCCCAGCTGCTCCATCTGGTCCTTGAGCAGCGCGAGCGAGGCGGCGGCGACCTCGAGGAGGCCGGTCTCGGCGAGGTTGGGCCGCGAGGGGCGCACCGCGCCGAGGAAGTTGCGCACGATGCCGTCGAGCCGGCGCACCTCGGACTCGAGCAGGTCGACCGTCTCCAGCGAGCGCGCGGCCTCCTTGCCCACGCCGGCGAGGCGCTTGCGCAGGAGCTGGAGGTGGATGGCGAGGGCGTTGAGGGGGTTGCCGATCTCGTGGGCGACGCCGGCCGCGAGCGTCATGATGGAGTCGATCCGCTCGCTCTCCACGCGATCCTCGGTCTGGACCCGCTCGGCGGAGACGTCGGCCAGCACGGCGACGCGCAGGGGCTTGCCCTGGGACGGACCCTCGGCGTCGGTCAGGTGCACCCTCAGGATGCGGGGCTCGGGATACGTCACCTCGACCTCGAGGGAGCGCGCGCCGCCGCCGACCGTGGGGGCGAGGGCGGCCGCGAGCTCGGGCGGGAAGCGCGGAGGCGCGTCGCCCGCGAGCGCCGCGTCGTCGAGCCCGGCGAGGGCGAGGGCGGCGGGGTTGGCGTAGGCCACGCCGCCGTCGTCGTTCAACACGAGGACGCCCTCGCGGAGGGTGTCCAGCACGGTCTCCATCAGGCCGCGCTCGCGGTCGAGGCGCCGCGCCAGGATGGCGAGGTTGCGCGAGTCGAGGTCCTCGACGCGACCGAGCAGCCGGTCGAAGCGGCTCGCGCGGCGGCGGCTCATCGGGAGGGGGCGACCGCAGCGATGAGCGCGCGGGCCACGGCGGCCTTCGTGTCGGGGCCGAGGACGCGGCGGGAGCCGTCGGCGCCGAGCAGGACGAGGCGGTTGGTGTCGGCGCCGAAGGCGCCGGAAGGGCCGGAGACGTCGTTGGCGGCGAGGAAGTCGACGCCCTTGGAGGCGAGCTTGGCGCGGCCGCCCGCCTCGACGTCCCCGGTCTCGGCGGCGAAGCCGACCACGACCTGGCCGGGGCGGCGACGCGCGACCATCGCGCGGAGGATGTCGGGGCAAGGCTCGAGCTCGAGGGCCGGGACGCCCGCCTCGCGGCGGACCTTGCGGTCGAGACGGACCTTGGGGCGCCAATCGCTGACGGCCGCGACGGAGAGGAAGAGGTCGCACGGGCCGAACAGGCCGTCGACCTGATGGAACATCTCCTCGGCGGTCACGACCGGGTAGAGCATCACGCCCTCGGGCTCGGGCAGCGAGACCGGCCCGGCGACGAGATCGACCGTCATGCCGGCCTCGCGCGCGGCCTCGGCGAGGGCGAAGCCCATCTTGCCCGTGGAGGGGTTGCTGAGGAATCGGACCGGGTCGAGGAACTCCCGGGTCGGTCCGGCGGTGATGAGGCAGCGGAGGGCCACGCCCGATTGTTAGCGACAGGGAGCGGGAGCGGAAAGACGAAAGCGGCCTTCCCCGCCGCTCCCTTTCGTGCACGCTCGCCCCATGAACCGTCCCGCCCTGCTCCTGGCCTTGGTCGCCGCCCTCGCCGGCTGCGCCTCCGGCCCCGTCGCCATCGACCCCCGGGTCCCCCTCCGCCTCGACCCGCCGACCCGACGGGTGGAGATGGCCGGCAAGCACACCTTGGAGATCGCGGTCCGCGATTACGCGCCCCTCTCGGGCAAGGGTCCGACCGTCCGCCTCGTCGGGGCGGTCCACATCGGCGACAAGGCCTATTACGAGACCCTCCAGGCCCGGCTCGACGCGAGCGACCTCGTGCTCTTCGAGGGCGTGGGCAAGGACGCCGGCGACTTCAAGCGCGCGCCCGCCCAGCGCAAGGACGACCACCTCTACACCAAGATGGCCGACGCGCTCGGGCTCGTCACGCAGTTCGAGGGCATCGACTACCGGCGCGACCACTTCGTGAACGCCGACCTGACCGCGGACGCCATGGCCGCGCTGCTCGACGGCGAGATCGCGGCGGGCGGACCGGCCGCCGAGGCGGCGCAGGCGGCCAAGGCGCAGATGAGGACCCTGACCAAGACCCTGCAGGGCGGCGGGGAGGGCCTGACCGGCATGGCCATGAATTTCATGATCGGGATGATCGAGCGCAGCCCGAAGATGCGCGCCACCGTGCTGCTCGGGTTCGTGGGCATGGACCCCGACCCCGCCAAGTCGGGCTTCGAGCGCATGGGCGGCAAGGGCGGCGCCCGGATGGCCAAGCTCATCCTCGACGACCGCAACGAGGCCGCGCTCGCGGCCCTCGAGCCGGAGCTCGGCGAGGGGACGCCCGACCGGGTCGTCTCGGTGTTCTACGGCGCCGCCCACCTGCCGGGCATCGAGGACGCCCTCGTCCGCCGCCACGGCTACGTGCCGGCCAGGACGGAGTGGGTGCCCGCGATGAGCGTCGAGCCGGCGAAGTCCGGGCTGACGCCCCGCGAGGTCGAGCAGGCGCTGAAGGCCTCGCGCCAGCGCCGCCGCTGAGTCAGCCGAGCCGACGCCAGGCGGCGAGCGCGGCGAAGGCGCGCGCCCGGTGGCTGAGCGCGTCCTTGTCGGCCGCCGGCAGCTCGGCGAAGCTGCGGTCGCGCCCCTCCGGCACGAACAGGGCGTCATAGCCGAAGCCGCCCTCGCCCCTCTCGGCCTCGAGGATCGTCCCCGGGCAGTGGCCGGTGAACTCGAGGTCCTCGCCCGCGGGACCGAGGAGCACGAGATGGCAGGTGAACCGGGCGCCGCGGCGGGAGGGCGGCACGCCGGCCAAGGCGGCGAGGAGCTTGGCGCGGTTCTCGGCGTCGGTCGCCCGGGGGCCGGCGTAGACGGCGGAGTCGACCCCGGGCGCGCCGCCGAGGGCGTCGCAGGAGAGCCCGCTGTCATCGGAGAGCACCCAGGCGTCGG
>CAIPVK010000112.1 GCA_903868455.1 uncultured Opitutia bacterium | reverse complement strand
GAGGGAGGTGACTGTGGTCTCGCGACTCAAGGGGGAATGGATAGGAGGGAGACTAGCGGTACTAGCGGTACTAGCGGTACTAGCGGTACTAGCGGTACTAGCGGTACTAGCGGTACTAGCGGTACTAGCGGTACTAGCGGTACTAGCGGGGGCGGGGTGGGTTACTTAACTTCGCGGGATTTTCGCGAGCGGATGACGCCGGCTATTAATTTCGCCACCTCAACGGAAAGGGCTTCGAGAGTTTGGTAATCTTTATCGGGAATGCATCCGCGGCGGACGGCTTCAGCTAGTTGGGACTGCAGTTCGTTCAGTGAACCGCGGGCGATGAAATAGAATTTGATCGAGGCCCGGTTGGTCGGCTGGCCTTCTCCCTCGGCTATATTCGACGGGATGGATGAAGCCGATCGGGTGATTTGGTCTCGGAGAGACGACGGTCCTTGGAACTTTCGGCTGAAAATGAGTCCATTGGTCTCAACTGAAAGCTGGACGGCTTTCTTCCAAACATTGAGTTCTTCAACGGCAAGTCGGCGACGGGGTAAGTTGGGCATTCAGCTTCTTATGCCCTGGCAAAAACACCGTCAGCCATGCCTATCCGGGGTCGTTTACCTAGAAAGGAGGGCCGCAGCCCACTACGCCGCTAGCACCGCTAATACCGCTAGTACCGCTAAACGGTGCTTTTTAGGTCAAACGATCCCTGCCTGATACACATCGTGTATTCTTACTAATCCCAGGGCTTTCCCAGTCTCCGGCTCCGTGACCGGCAGCATCGAGATCTGCGACGGCCGGTCCTCCATCAACTTCGCGGCGTCGCCGAGGGAATGGCCCGGATGGGCCACGACCGGCTTGGCGGTCGCGATGTCCGAAGCCTGGCGGGAGAGGAGGTCGGCGTCGCGGCCGAGCGCGCGGCGGAGGTCGCCGTCGGTGATAATCCCGGCGAGGGTGCCGTCGGGGTTCGCCAGGAGGGCCGCGCCGAGCGGGAACTTCGTCATCGCGATGACCGTGTCGCGCAGCGAGGTCGCGGGCGTGACGACGGCGCACTTGTCGAGGGGCTTGAGGACATCCGCCACCGTGAGGAGGAGGTTGCGCCCGAGCTGGCCAGCAGGATGGAACTTGGCGAAATCCTCCTTGCGGAAACCGCGCTTGACCATCAGCGCCGCGGCGAGGGCGTCGCCCATGGCGAGCGTCAGCATCGCGCTGGTGGTCGGGACGAGCCCCAGCGGGTCGGCCTCGGGATGGGCGCCGATATCGAGGACGATATCGGAGGCGGCGGCGAGCGGCGAGGCGGGGTTGGCGACGACGGCGAGGAGCGGCGAGCCGAGGGCGCGGAGATGCGGCGCGAGCGAGACGAGCTCGGCGGTCGAGCCGGAGCGCGAGAGCATCAGGACGGGGTCGCCGGCCTGGAGGATGCCGAGGTCGCCGTGGACGGCGTCCGTGGCGTGGAGGAAGACGGCGGGCGTCCCGGTGCTGCAGAGCGTCGCGGCGATCTTCTGGCCGATGAGGGCCGACTTGCCGACACCGGTGACGATCACCTTGCGACCGGGCTGGGCGAGGATCTCGACGGCCTTCTCGAACGGCGCGCCCAGGCGGGACGACAAATCGGCGAGTGCGGCGGATTCAGCGGCGAGGAGGGCGCGGGCGGCGTCTAGGGGGGAGGGCATGAGGCTATGAGGGGACTTGGGGACCGGAAGAATAGGGGGCTAGGGGGAATGCCGATCGCGACAACGGGGGCGTCGGGAAGGGTGCCGAAAAGCTCAGAGCCTGGCCGAGGCGGCGTTGCGCAGGAACCAGTCGTAGGTCGAGCGGACGCCTTCCTCGAGCGAGAGGCGGGGCTTCCAGCCCATCGCGCGGATCTTGGAGCTGTCCATCAGCTTTCGCGGTGTGCCATCGGGCTTGGCGGGGTCGAATCGGAGCTCGCCGGTGAAGCCGACGACGCGGGCCACGAGCTCGGCGAGGTCGCGGATGGAGAGGTCCGAGCCGGCGCCGACGTTGACATGCCCCTCGGCGGAGTAATTGCGGAGGAGAAAAAGGCAGGCCTCGGCTAGGTCGTCGGCGTGCAGGAACTCGCGGAGGGGCGCCCCGGTGCCCCAGAGGGTCAGCTCGCAATCCCCGCGCGACTTGGCGTCGTGCATCTTGCGCATCATCGCGGGAAGCACGTGCGACTTATCGAGCGAGAAGTTGTCGCCCGGGCCGTAGAGGTTGCAGGGCATCGCGCTGATGAAGTCGCAACCGTGCTGGCGGCGGGCGAAGTCGCAGAGGCGGATGCCGGCGATCTTGGCGATGGCGTAGCCCTCG
>CAIPVK010000111.1 GCA_903868455.1 uncultured Opitutia bacterium | reverse complement strand
CCGCGAGTTCGACGGCGCGACCGGCCTGAAGAACCAGTGGTGGTGGGTCTCGATGTTCCTCGTCTTCGGCTTCTTCCTCCTGCCCTTCGCCGCGCTCCTCTTCTACCGCACGAAGGTCGTCGCCTCGCGCCTCGTGGCCGTCGCCTGGCTCATCCTGCTCGGCGGCCTGGCCGACCTGCAGTTCAACGCCATCCCCCGTCTGCCCCACTCCGGTCCGGTCGTGGCCGACCCCTTCCTCACGCCCTGGCTCGCGCTCGACCTGCTGAGCGTCCTCGGCTTCGGCGCCGTCGTCGCCGCCGTCTTCCTCCGCTCGGCCGGCCGCGCCGAGTGCCTGCCCATCCACGACCCCCGCATCCAGGAATCCCTCGACTACCATGAGTGACCGTCCCCGCCGCCCCGAGCCCCTCGTCGGCGCCCAGTCCCGCACCTGGATCGGCGTCGCCGCCTTCGTCGTCGCCGCGCTCGGCGTGCTCCTCGCCGCCCACCTCGCGACGCGGCCCGCCCAGTCGCCCCTCGCCGCCTCCCGCGACGCGCAGGTCCGCCTCCGCCTCGAGCTCGAGGCCAAGGCCAAGGAGGCGCTCTCGACCCCGGCGCGCAACGCCGACGGCACCTACCGCGTCCCCATCGAGCAGGCCATGGAGCTCCTCGCGCGCGACAATTCCCGCTTCGAGGCCTTCCGCCAAGCCGCCGTCAAGGCGCAGGCCGCCCAGCGCTGAGCCACGCCGCCCGACCCGACCATGTCCCTCGCCCCCTCCGCCCCCGCCGCCGAGCGCCCCTCCTCCCTCGAGGAGACCCAGCCCGGTCGCGTCGCCCCGATCGACCGCTCGCTCGCGCCGGCCGTCCTGACCCTCGCCGCCTTCGGCGCCCTCTGGGCCGTCGTCGCCGCGCTGGCCGGCCTCGCCGCCTCGCTGCAGTCGCACCTCCCCGGCTTCCTCGCCGGCGAGCCCCTGCTCTTCGGCCGCCTGCTCGCGGTCGAGCACACCCTGCTCACCTTCGGCTGGCTGACCAACGCCGGCCTCGCCTTCGCGCTCTGGGCCGCCCATCGCCTCGGCAAGGTCGAGCTCCGCGTCAGCTGGGCCCCTGTCCTCGGCGCGCTCGGCTGGAACCTCGCCCTCGCGTTCGGCGCGTGCGCCCTGCTCGCCGGCCGCGGCACCGGTCTCGCCTGGCTCGAGCTGCCCCGCGCCTTCGGTCCCTTCCTGACCGCGTGCTTCCTCGTGGTCGCGCTCTGGGTCGCCTCGGCCTTCTCGCGCCGCCACACCGGCCACGTGTTCGTCTCGCAGTGGTACATCCTCGCGGCGATCCTCGTCTTCCCGGTCGTCCACCTCGTCTCGCAGGCGATGGTCCTCTGGTTCCCCGCGGCCGGCGTCGTGCAGGCGGTCGTCGCGGCTTGGCACGCCCAGCACCTGGCGGTCCTCTTCCTCGGCTCGCTCGCCCTGGCCTCGCTCCACCTGGTGATCCCCAAGGCGCTCGGCGCCCCGCTGCGCTCCTACTACCTCGCGCCGGTCGGCTTCTGGACGTTCCTCGCCTTCGGCACCTGGTCCGGCACCGCCTCGCTCGTCGGAAGCCCCGTGCCGGCGTGGGCCCAGTCGGTCGGCGTCGTCGGCGCCGCCCTCCTCTTCGTCCCCGTCCTGATCGTCAGCCTCAGCCTCCTGCCCACGCTTGTCGCGGGCGGCCCTTCGGGCAAGGGCTCGGCCCCGCTGCGCTTCGCCACCCTCGGCGCCTTGGCCTTCCTCCTCTGGGGCGCCGCCTCCGCCGTGCTCCCCTTCCGCTCGGTCAGCGCCCTGCTGCGCTTCACCGACGTCGAGGTCGCGCACGCCGCGCTCGGCCTGCAGGGCTTCGTCGGCTTCTCCCTCCTCGCCGGCCTCTACTACCTCCTTCCCCGCGTGACCGGCCGCGCCTGGCCCTCGCCCGCGCTCGTGGCCGCGCACCACGCCTGCGCCCTGCTCGGCCTGCTCGGCCTCGTCGTGACGCTCGCCGGCCACGGCTGGCTGCAGTCGTCGGGCGCCTCGCCCGAGGCCGGCCTCGCCTGGAACGCCGCCGCCTCGCTCTTCCGCTTCCTGCTCCTGCTCGGTGCCGTCGCCTTCCTCCTCAACCTCCTGCTCCTCCTCGTCGCCCGCCCCGCGCGCCGCGACCTCGCCCAAGCGTCCGCCCGATGAACAACCTCTCCCTCATCCTCGCCGGGGTCTTCGCCTGCCTGTCCCTCTCCTGGGGCGGCGTCGTCCTCGCCACCCAGGTCCAGCTGGCCGGCCTCGCCCCCGCGGCCGCGGAGGACGGCGGCCCGCTCAAGCCCGCGCTCGCCCCCGGCCTCGCCGTGATCGGCAAGGACGTCTACGTCTCGCAGGGCTGCCAAGCCTGCCACACCCAGCAAGTCCGGCCGGCCGGCCAGGGCGCCGACATCGCCCGCGGCTGGGGCAAGCGCCCCTCCGTCGCCCGCGACTACATCCTCCAGGACCGCGTCCTCCTCGGCGACCGTCGCCTCGGCCCCGATCTCGCCGACGTCGGCACGCGCCTGGCCGACGACGCCAAGCTTCACCTCCACCTGCTCGCGCCCGACGCCGCCGTCGCCGGCTCGACCAAGTCCGGCTTCGCCCATCTCTACCAGCAGGTGCCCGCCGCCCGCGCCCGCAACGCCGTCTCCCTTCCCGAGGGTCACGCCCTCGCGCCCGCCCCGGGCATGGCCTGGGTGCCCACCGACCGCGCCGTCGCCCTCGTCGCCTACCTGAGGTCCTTGCGCGCCGACCACGCCTCCCCCGAGGCGCCGCTTCCCGAGTGATTCCATGAACGACCGCAATCCCGAGCGCGGCCCCCGCCGCGATGGCCGCCCTCCCCGCCGCGACGACGCGCCGGGCTCGCTGCCTCCCGAGGCCTTCTCCGACCACAAGCTGACCGAGCTCCACTCGCGCCTCGCCCGCGACAAGGAGGAGCCTTCCGAGGGCTTCTCCTCCACCCCGGTCTTCCTGGTCTTCCTGCTCTGCGCCCTCGGCTTCTGGGCCGGCGTCTACCTGACCCGCAACGCGGGCGGCTTCTCCGCCAAGACCTTCGACCTCAACGCCCCCAAGGTCGCCGCCACGGCCGGCCCCAAGGCCTTCGTCGCCGACCCCAAGAAGGGCATGGAGCTCTTCAACGCCCAGTGCGCCTCGTGCCACCAGCCCACCGGTCTCGGCCTCGCCGGGGTGTTCCCCCCGCTCGCTGGGTCGGACTGGATCGACGGCGACAACGAGCGCACCCTCAAGATCGTCCTGGCCGGCATCGCCGGCGAGATGAAGGTCAAGGGCAACACCTACAACGGCAACATGCCCGCCATCGGCGCCGCCCTCAAGGACGCCCAGGTCGCCCACATCGTCAGCTACGTCAACCAGGCCTGGGGCAACGCCCAGCCCGCCGTCACCGACGCGCAGGTCGCCGAGGTCCGCAAGAAGATCGGCGCCCGCGGCCAGTACTCGCCCAAGGAGATCCTCGCGGAGCATCCGTTGAAGTAAGGCTCGAGGAGCGGGGAGCGTGGAACGAGTCCCGAGTAGGGGACTAGGGGACTAGATGCCTAGGGGGCTAGCCGTTCAGCGGTGCTAGCGGTAGCAGCGGTGGCAGCGGAGGGCCTCCGGCCCTGGCAGATTTGCAATCGAGGTAGGGGCGGCTCGCCGAGCCGACCGTTCCAATTGCCGCCGAATTTCGCGCGGCGAGCTGCAAGGTTTCCTGACCCCACTCCCCACTCCTCACTCCCCGCTCCCCAATTCTCCTAGTCCCCTAGTCCCCAATAGGCATCCTAGTCGGACAGCCATCCAGCCGACCCCGCCGAGCCGCCTTCCCGCCGAGCGCCTCCGGCGCTCAGACGTGCTTCTTGATCAGGTCACCGATCTGCTTCTTCGCGTTCGGGGGCGCGCCGACCATCTTGTCCACCACCGCGCCGTTCTTGTACAGGAAGAGGGCGGGGATGGAGCTGACGCCCAGGTTCTGGGCGAGGGGGAGGTTGGCGTCGCTGTCCAGGCTCACCTTGCAGATCTGGACGGTCTCGGACTGCTCCTCCGCGATCTGGTCGAGCACCGGCGCCAGCGCGCGGCAGGGGCCGCACCAGCTGGCCCAGAAGTCGACCAGGACGAGCTTGTTGGAGGACTTGACGGCCGCGTCGTAGTTGGCGGCCTCGAGGTCCACGATCTTGGGGGATGCCATGGTTCAGGCGTGGGTCTTGGAGAAGATCTCGATCGCGAGGAAGACCGCGCAGCCGAGCGAGGTCAGGGCCGCGAGGACGTCGATCGCGACGATCCAGGTCGGGTCGGCCGGGGCGACGGCGGGGCCGGTCGTGGGCGAGAGCTTGGCCGCGCTGGGGGCGGGGGCGACGACCGGGGGGCGAGGGATCGCGCCGGGAGCCGGAGGCGGAGGCAGGGGCGCGGCGGGAGGCGGAGGGATGGCCGCGCCGGGAGCGCCGGGAGCGCGAGGCTGGAGCTTGAGCTTGGGCGGCTGGGGAGCGGCGCCAGGGGTGGGGCCGCCCGCGGGGTCGGCGGGGGGCGGCGGAGGGGGAACCTCGGTGCTCATGGAAGGAGGATGGAAGTTGGGGAGGGGCAGGGGGGAGTCAACGCATCTGTGGCCTCAGCCCTGGTCGGCGTGCTTCCTGAGCAGGTCCCGCACCTCCTCGGGCTCGGCCGAGCCTAGGTCCCGGCCCTTCCTGCCGAGGTCCTCGACGGTCCGGATGACGGCGCCCGTCATGCGCTCATGGGTCTCCTCCGAGCCCCCGGCCAGCAGGAACCCCTCGCCCTTGGTGACGCGCTTGTGCCCGTCCTTGCCGTCCAGGCCGAGGCCGAGGAGTCGGGTCGGGGGCGACTTGGGTGCCGTCTTCTTGCGAGCCACGCCCTCAGGTTGGCGGACCCGCGGCGGGTTTCAAGTCAGCCGACGTCCTCGGCCGGCGGAGGGGCGTCGAACTCCGAGGTCTCGCCGGCGGGCGCCCCGGCGGGGGCGGCGGCGGCCTTCTGGCAAAGGATCTCCCCGAACTGGTCGTCCTGCTCGAGGGCGAGGTGGCCGAGGCGCGCGAGCTCGAGGCAGGCGAGGAAGGTCGAGACCAGCATCGGGATGGTCGGGCGCTCCGGCAGGAGCGAGGTGAAGGTGAAGGCCCCCTCGCGCCCGAGGCGCTCGAGGATCGCCTCCATCCGGTCCGAGACGGTGACGGTCTCCCCGGCGATGTCGCCCGGCAGGATGCGCTCCGCCAGCCGTCGCAGGATGAGGTTGAAGGTGTTCCAGAGCTCGATGCGGTCCGTCGGGGCCACGGGCCGCGGGGGAAGGTCCTCGGGGTGGGGCGCGCTCACCTCGCGGGGCAGCAGGCCTTGGCGCTCGTCGATCAGCCCGCGCAGGATGCCGGCCGTCTCCTTGACGCGCTTGTACTGGATGAGCTGCTGGACGAGCGCCCAGCGCGGGTCCTGGCCGCCCTCGTCGCCCGCCGCCTCGTCCTCCTTGCGCTCGGCCGCGGGCAGCAGCATGCGGCTCTTGATGTACATGAGCGTCGCCGCCATCACGAAGAAGTCGCCCGCGAGCTCCAGGTTGCCCTTCTCCTGCTCGCGCAGGACGGTGAGGTACTGCCGGGTGACGGTCTCGATCGGGATATCGTAGATATCGATCTCGTTCTTGCGGATGAGGAAGAGCAGGAGGTCGAGGGGGCCCTCGAAGACGTCGAGCCGGATGGGGTGCTCGGGCGGCGGCAGCAGGCCGTCGACGGGCAGGGCGGGCTCGGGAGCGGGGGTTTCCATGGTCAGAACTTGAAGAGGCGCACGCGGACGGTGAAGCCCAGGCTGTTGTCGTCGTCCCGGGTGCGACGCGCGCTCAGGCCGTACTCGAGGTCCCAGCTGGAGCCGATCTTCTGCGAGAGCGTCAGCTGGCGCTCCATGAACCCGTCGTTCATGAGGTCGTAGGCCGCGCCGAGACGCAGGGTGAAGGCGGAGTTGAGGCGCAACCTCAGGTCGCCGAAGGCCTGGTGGTCGGCGCTCGCCCCGCCGAACTCCCCGTAGCCGAGCGTGAGGGTCCAGAGGTCGCCGGACCGGAGCGTCGCCCAGCTAAGGGTGCTCGAGCCGTTCGCGGGCTGGGCGGCGGTGCGGGCCAGGGTCTCGAGGGAGAGCCAGTCGGTCGGCTTCCACGCCAGGTGGGCGTGCGCGCCGCGCTCGATCGCGCCGGTGTCGCGCCGGTCCCGCCAGTCGA
This sequence comes from uncultured Opitutia bacterium, assembly GCA_903868455.1. Lineage (GTDB taxonomy): Bacteria > Verrucomicrobiota > Verrucomicrobiia > Opitutales > UBA953 > UBA8828. The sequence continues at coordinate 10,323 of CAIPVK010000111.1, read as the reverse complement.
GGAGCAGGTCCGCCCGCAGCACCTCGCGCGTCCCTTGGCGGGCGTCGCGCGTCTCGAGCGCGTTGCGCACGCCCACCTGGGCGGCTTGGCGGTCGACGAGCGTGTCGGCGTCGCGCCGGTCGGCGAGGTCGAGGGTGGGGAGGTTCAGGTCGGGCCCCGAGCGCCGGTCGAGGCGCGGGACGCCGGCGATCTCGCCGTCCACCTCGGGGAACGCACGCCAGCCGGCGAAGGGGCGCAGGGTGTGGCGGAGGCCGCGCACGCCCCAGGGCGCGCTCTCGAGATCCCAGGTGCCGGTGGCCGTCGCCTCGGCGTCGAACCCGAGCTGGCCGAGCGTGCGTCCGACGGCGTCGCCGCCGAGTCCCTCGTCCCACCACGTCGAGCGCGCGCCGAGCACGGGGCGCAGCGCGAGCCAGTCTTGGTGAGGGACGGTCTGCACGAGCCCGGCGTAGCCGTCGACGCGCGTGGTCTCGACCGCCTGCGCCGAGCCGGTCGCGGCCAGGAACGCCGCTCCGGGCAGGTCCTCCGAGGGGCGCTCCGAGAGCCGGGCGACGGAGACCCAGGCGCGGCCGCGGATGCGGCGCGCGCCGAGGTTGGTCTCCGCGAGGTCCCAGCGCGCCTCGGGCAACCGCTGGACCACGTCGCGGTAGTCGTCGGTCTTGCCGCTGACGAGCAGCGAGGCGCGTCCTCCCGCGACCGGAGCCGAGACCTCCGCGAAGCTCTGGGGGAATTGCGCGTCACCCTGCCACTTGGCGCGAAAGTCCTCCAAGGCGCGGGGGTCGCTCACCGACTGCAGCTGGGCGGCGACGTGCAGGCCGTCGTCGCGGTTGCCGACGGCCCGGGCCAGGGCGAAGAAGCGGAGGCTGTCCGGCGTCCTGCCGTAGAGGTCGGGCTGCGCGGCGAGGTCCGAGGCGTCGTCGATCACCCCGGCCTGGAGGGACGAGACCCAGGTCATGCCGCGGTCCGCGACCTCGCGGTTGTCGTAGGTGAACGAGGGGCCGACCAGGAAGCCCGACTTCGCGTAGCCGTCGAGCAGCAGGCCCTTGCCCAGCGGTCCGTCGGCCGCGACGGTCACGGTGGTCTGGATGCCGAAGCCCTGGCGGTCGTTGTCGCGGAAGCGCAGGTAGATGTCGACCGGCAGCTCGCGGTAGCCCTTCTGGCCGTAGTGGGGGATGTGGAGGAAGGGCGCGCCGAGGAGGAGCGGCTGGACGTCGTCCAGCGTCAGGCGGTCGGTCCCCGACACGTAGCGGATCTGGCCGGCGCGCACCGCCATGCCGAGGTCCGAGGGTTCGTTTCGCCAGGCGAGGACGTCGCTCATCGTCTGGCTCTCGCGGTCCATGCGGAAACTCTCCGCGTAGAAGTAGGCGGGATACCGGCCGAGCCGCACCTTCTCCGCCTCCACCACGCCCGCCTTGGCGTCGACCCGGGCGCGCTCGCCGAGCAGGCGCAGCTTCGGCGAGGTGTAGGCCACGTTGCCCTCGGCCACGATCGTCCCCGCCGCGACGTCCATGCGGATGAGGTCGGCGCTCAGCTCGGCGTCGCCGCTGATGAAGCGCGCCTTGCGCGCGAGCGTCACGCGACCGCCGTCCTCCGAGCCGAAGCTCTCGCCCTCGAGCTGGGGCGCGCTCGCGAGCGCGCCCGCGACGCCGTCCTTCGCGCCGGCCGCCAGGGGCAGGGCGAGGGCGGCGGCGAGCAACCAGGGGCGGCGTCCGGACATCCCCGTGAGACTTGTCCGGACCGGCGTGCGGACAAGGTTTTTTCGGCATTCCTCTTGCCGCCGGGCCGCGCCGGGGCGAGCCTTCGGCATGCGACTCAGCGCCGCCGAGATCGCCGCCCTCGCCGAGGCCCGCGACGGCGCGCCCCACGACCGGCTCGGCCTGCATCCGGCCGGCGAGGGCTGCGTCGTCCGCGCCCTTCTCCGCGACGCCTCGGCCTGCGCCGCGGTCGACCGCGCCACCGGGGCCGTCCACCCGATGGCGAGGGTCCATCCCTGCGGGCTCTTCGAGGCCGCGCTCCCCGCGGCCGCCCCCTTCGCCCACCGCCTGCGCGTGACCGACGGCTCGGGCAAGGTGAGCGAGGTCGAGGACCCCTACCGCTTCCTGCCCACCCTCGGCGACCAGGACCTCCATTTCCTCGCCCAGGGCGACGACCATCGCATCCACGAGAAGCTCGGCGGCAACGTCCGGGTGGTCGACGGCGTCCGCGGCGTGGCCTTCGCCGTCTGGGCGCCCCACGCGCGCCGCGTCTCCGTGGTCGGCGACCTCAACGGGTGGGACGGCCGTTACCACCCGATGCGCCTGCTCGGCGCCTCCGGCATCTGGGAGCTCTTCGTCCCAGGCCTCGGTCCGGGCGCCCGCTACAAGTACGAGATCGTCGGGCCCGCCTCCCCGACGCCCTTCCTCAAGACCGACCCCTGCGCCGTCGCCTTCGAGCCCTCGCCCCACCACGCCGCGATCGTCGCCGACCTCGGCGCGCACCGCTGGGAGGACGCCGGCTGGATGGACGCGCGCGCCCGCCGCGACCCGCTCCGCGCGCCGATGAGCGTCTACGAGGTCCATCTCGGCTCCTGGCGCCGCGTGCCCGAGGAGGGCGACCGCCCGCTCACCTACCGGGAGCTCGGCCCCGCGCTCGCCGACCATTGCCGCGCCCACGGCTTCACCCACGTCGAGCTCCTGCCGCCCGCCGAGCATCCCTTCGACGGTTCCTGGGGCTACCAGGTGACGGGCTACTACGCGCCCACGCGCCGTTTCGGCGAGGCGGCCGACTTCATGGCGATGGTGGACACCCTGCACCAAGCCGGCGTCGGCGTGATCGTCGACCTCGTCCCCGCGCACTTCCCCAAGGACGCCTTCGCGCTCGCGCGCTTCGACGGCACCGCGCTCTACGAGCACGCGGACCCGCGCCAGGGCGAGCACCCGGACTGGGGCACGCTGGTCTTCAACTTCGGCCGCCACGAGGTCCGCAACTTCCTCGTCGGCGCGGCGCTCTCCTGGCTCGACCGCTTCCACGTCGACGGCTTCCGGGTCGACGCCGTGGCCTCCATGCTCTACCTCGACTACTCGCGCAAGGACGGCGAGTGGGTCCCCAATCCCGCCGGCGGCCGGGAGAACCTCGACGCCATCGCCTTCCTCCGCCAGCTCAACGCGCTCGTGCACCACGTCGCCCCGGGCGCCGTCACCATCGCCGAGGAGTCGACCGCCTTCCCCGGCGTCACGCGCCCCGTCGCGGAGGGCGGCCTCGGCTTCGACCTCAAGTGGAACATGGGCTGGATGCACGACTGGCTCGCCTACTTCCGCCAGGACCCGATCCACCGCCGCTGGCACCACGACAAGCTCACCTTCGGCATGCTCTACCAGTGGTCGGAGCGCTTCGTCCAGGCGCTCTCGCACGACGAGGTCGTGCACGGCAAGGGCTCCCTCCTCGGCAAGATGGCCGGCGCCGACCTCGCCGCCAAGTCGGCCAACCTCCGCTGCCTGCTCGCGCTCCAATGGGCGTGGCCGGGGAAGAAGACGCTCTTCATGGGCTGCGAGTTCGGCCAGCCCGCCGAGTGGAGCCACGAGCGCTCGCTCGACTGGCATCTCCTCGCCGTCCCCGAGCACGCCGGCCTGCTCCGCCTGGTCGGCGACCTCAACCGGCTCATGACGGGCCATCCCGAGCTGGCCGCGGCCGATTTCGATCCCGCCGCCTTCGCCTGGGTCCAGCCCGACGACGCCGAGCAGGGTGTCCTCGCCTTCCGCCGCCGCGCGGGCATCGCCCACTGGCTCGTCGTCGCCAACCTCACCCCGGTCGCCCGCGCCTACCGGCTCGGCGTGCCCGAGGCCGGCCGCTGGGAGGAAGTCCTCAACACGGACGCCGCCGCCTACGCCGGGGCGGGGCAGGGCAACCTCGGGGGCGTCGCGACCCACGCCGTCCCCGCCCATGGCCAAGCCCAGTCGCTCGACCTCCATCTGCCGGGCCTGAGCGTCCTGATCCTGCGCCCCTCGGCCTAATCCCTTTCTTGTCCTTTCTTTACTTTGAAATCTTTCATCTAGTTTCTTTTTATGTCAACATAGGTAATGTTATCATAATTAGGTCTTGAAACCCCGGTCCGACTAGGTTCTCCTCCCCGCCATGCGCCATCTCCTGTTGGCACTCCTCGCCGCGCTTCCGGCCTTCGCCTCCGAGCCGGTCACGTTGCGCGTGGGCTTCTTCCCCAACCTGACGCACGCCCCCGCCTTGGCCGCGCGCCAGCTGGAGCGGGAGGGCAAGGACTGGCTCGCCGGCCATGTCCCCGCAGGCACCAAGGTCGAGTGGTTCGCCTACAACGCCGGCCCCTCGGCGGTCGAGGCGCTCTTCGCCGGCTCGATCGACGCGTCCTTCATCGGACCCTCGCCCGTCCTGTCCGCCCATGTGCGGACCCAGGGCAAGGGCATCCGCCTGCTGCTCCCCATCGCCTACGGCGGCAACGCCTTGGTCGCCCGCCCGGGCTTCGCGCCTAAGGGTCCGGCCGACTTCAAGGGACGTCGCGTCGGCACGCCGCAGCTGGGCAACACGCAGGACGTGGACGCCCGCGCGTGGCTCGCCTCCGGCGGTCTCAAGGTCTCGCTGCGCGGCGGCGACGTCCATGTGCTTCCCATGGCCAACCCGGAGCTCGTCCAGCTTTTCGCCAAGGGCGAGCTCGACGCGGTCTGGACGGTCGAGCCCTGGGTCTCGCGTCTCACCTCCGAGTTCGGCGGGACCGTCGTCCATCGCAAGGACGACGCCCTGATCACCGTGCTCGCCGCCTCGTCCAAGTCGCTCGAGCTCTCCGTGCGCAAGGAGGCGGTCGTCGGCCTTGCCCGCGCCCTCCTCGCCCTGCGCGACCGGCTCGAGGCCGATCCCGCGGAGAAGCTGCGTCTCGTGCGCGCCGGCCTCGCGGCCGAGCTGAAGTCCGCGCCGGTCGCCGAGTCCCTGCTGCGCCCCGCGCTCGCGTCGATCCTCCCCGCCAAGCCGACCTCCGACGCCGCGGCCCGCCGCGCCCGCCTCGCCGCCCAGCTCGACCAATCCTTGCGCGACGCCCGCGCCGCCGGCATCCTGAGGTCCGTCCACCCCGTCGAACCCCTGCTCGAGGACCTCGTCGATGACCCCGCACGCTGAGACCGGCCCCGTCCAACTCGCCCTCCGGGGCGTGACCAAGCGCTTCCGCGGCGCCTCGGGCCCCGTCACCGCGCTGGACTCGGTCGACCTCGACGTCGGCCACGGGGAGTTCATCTGCCTCGTCGGCCCCTCGGGCTGCGGGAAGTCCACCCTGCTCAACCTCGTGGCCGGGCTGGACGAGGCCGACGAGGGGTCGATCCTGCTCGACGGCGAGCCCGTGCGCACGCCCGGGCGCGACCGCATGGTCATGTTCCAGCAGGACGCCCTCTTCCCCTGGCTCAACGTGCTGGAGAACGTCCTCTTCGGCCTCCGCCTCAAGCCCAACCTCCGCGACGCCGAGCGCGTCGAGGTGGCGCGCCACTACCTCGACATCGTGGGCCTGGCCGACAAGGAGCTCGCGCGCCCGCACGAGCTCTCCGGCGGCATGCGCCAGCGCGTCGCCCTCGCCCGAGCCCTCGCCCCCAACCCGCGCGTGCTGCTCATGGACGAGCCGTTCTCGGCGCTCGACGCCCTGACCCGCGACCTGCTCTACGGCGACATCCAGCGCATCTTCACCCAGCGCAAGAAGACCATCCTGCTCGTCACCCACAACATCCGCGAGGCCGTCTGCCTCGGCGACCGCGTCGTCCTCCTCTCCCCGAATCCCGGCAAGATCCGCCAGGTCTTCGACATCCGCCTCCCGCGCCCCCGCCGCATCAACCATCCCGACCTCGCCGAGCTCGCCGGCGAGGTCACCTCCGCCCTCGCCTCCCACCTCGGGGGCCACGAGGCCGCCATCTGAAGACGATGTCCCGCCGCCTCGTCGCCCCGCTCGCCTTCGCCGCCCTCCTGCTCGCCGGCTGGGAGGCCTCCGTCCGCGCCTGGTTGCCCGGCTCGCCCTTCGTGCCGACGCCCACCGCCATCCTCGGCTGGTTCTGGGAGGCGCTGCTCGACGGCTCCCTGCTCGAGGCGACGCTCGTCACCCTGCGCCGCCTCTCGCTCGGCTTCCTCGTCGGCGCCGGGCTCGGCCTGCTGCTGGGCGGCCTCTGCGCGCGCTCGCGGACGGTGCGTGACGCCATCGGCTGGCTCGCCCTCGGCCTCCAGACCCTGCCGTCCGTCTGCTGGGTGCCCCTCGCCATCCTCTGGTTCGGCCAGCGCGAGGGCGCCATCCTCTTCGTCACCGTGATGGGCACGGTCTGGTCGGTCATGCTTGCGGTGCAGGAATCGGTCCTCTCCGTCCCGCCGCTCTACGTGCGCGCCGCCCAGACCATGGGCTCGCGCGGCTGGCATCTCTGGAGCCGCATCCTCATCCCCGCCTCGCTCCCGGGGATCGTCGGCGGCATGAAGCAGGGCTGGGCCTTCGCCTGGCGCTCGCTCATGGCGGCGGAGATCTTCGTCGTCATCCTCTCCGGCTACGGCCTCGGGACGATGCTCCACGACGGCCGCGAGCTCCTGCGCATGGAGCAGGTCGTCGGCGTCATGGCCGTCGTCATCCTCGTCGGCCTGCTCGCCGACCTCGCCCTCTTCGGCCCCGTCGAGCGCTGGCTGCGCCGCACGCGCGGGCTCGGCGGCGGCTGAGCCGCCGCGTCCTCAGAGGTTGGTGGTGAAGCCGTGGCGGAGGAGCCAGGCCTTGGCGGATTCGCGCCGGTCGCCCTGCAGGGCGATGGCGCGGCCCTCGAGCGCGCCGCCCGTGCCGAGGGCGCGCTTGAGGTCGCCGAGCAGCAGGTCGCGGACGCGCGCCTCCTGCGACTCGATCCACTGGCCCTCGAGCAGGGTGACCTCCTTGCCGCCCCGCCCCGCGCGCTCGTAGCGCAGGTTCACCTTCCCGAGTTTCCGCTTGGGCTCGGGCTTGGGCGCCGGCGCCTTGCCCGGGGGCAGCCCGCCGGCGTCGAGTCGGTCGAAGGGGTTGTCCATGCCCCGAGGTTGGCCGCCCCGTCGCCGCGCGGCGAGCGGAGAACGCTCGTCCTTGCCAGCCGCGCGCCGTTCCGCATCCCTTGGCGCATGCAGAACCGGCGGCCGGACCTGATCCCGATGGACGGCGACCTCGCCGCCCTCGGGGAGGTCGTGCGCCTCCTCACCGAGGCCGGCGGCCGGCCCCTCGTCGTCGGCGGCTCCGTGCGCGACGCCCTCATGGGCAAGGTGCCCAAGGACATCGACCTCGAGGTCTTCGGCCTCGAGCCCCGGGCCATCGAGGTCGCGCTCCGCCGCTCCTTCGCCGTGGTCAGCGTCGGCGCCGCCTTCGGCGTCCTCAAGGTGAAGGGCCACCCGATCGACGTCTCCCTGCCGCGGCGCGAGAACCGCACCGGGGCCGGGCACCGCGACTTCGCCGTCGAGGGCGACCCGACGATGTCCGTGCCCGAGGCCGCCACCCGGCGCGACTTCACCGTCAACGCCCTCCTCTGGGACCCCCGCACGGGCGAGGTGCTCGATCCCTGGGGCGGCCTGGCCGACCTCGCCGCGCGCCGCCTGCGGCATGTCTCGGACAAGTTCGCCGAGGATCCCCTGCGCGTCCTGCGCGCCATGCAGTTCCTCGCGCGCTTCAGCGAGTCGGCCGAGGACGGGGTCCGCTGGACCGTCGACCCGGCGACCGTCGCGCTCTGCGCCGCGCTCGAGCCCTCCGCGCTCAGCGCCGAGCGCGTCTACGACGAGTGGTGCAAGCTGCTGCTGCGCGGCCGGACGCCGTCCGTCGGCCTCCGTTTCCTCCGCGACTGCGGCTGGACCCGCCACTTCCCCGAGCTGCACGCGACGATCGGCGTCGCGCAGGACCCCGTCTGGCACCCGGAGGGCGACGTCTGGGAGCACACGCTCCTCTGCCTCGACGCCTTCGCCCGCGAGCGCGTCGGCGACGAGCGCGAGGACCTCGTCGTCGGCTGGGCCGTGCTCCTGCACGACCTCGGCAAGGCGACGACGAGCAAGGTCGAGGCCGACGGCCGCATCCACGCCTACGGGCACGAGCAGGCCGGCGAGCCCCTCGCCGCCGCCCTGCTCGGCCGCCTCACCCAGCATCGCGAGATCCTCGAGTCCGTCCTGCCCCTCGTGCGCTGGCACGCCGCGCCCTACGAGCTCTTCAAGGCCAAGGCGGGCGACGGCGGGGTGCGACGCCTCGCGGCCAAGGTCGGCCGCATCGACCGCCTGATCCGGGTCGACGACGCCGACCGCAAGGGCAGGGGGACCTTCTTCACCGAGCCCTCGCCGCAGGGGGATTGGCTGCGCGCGGTCGCCGACCGCCTGCACGTCGCCGCCAGCGCCCCGCGCCGCCTCGCGCTCGGACGCCACCTCATCGCCATGGGGCACCGTCCCGCGCCTTGGTTCTCCGAGGCCCTCGACGCGGCCTACGAGGCCCAGCTCGACGGCGCGTTCGAGGACGAGGCCGCGGCCAACGCCTGGCTCGCGGCGTGGGTCGCCGCCCACCCGCGTGGCTGAGCGCCGGCGCTGCCCAGGTAAGCTGAACAGCTGGACAGCGGGGTGGTGTTTAGCTGGACAGCGGGGTGGCGGGTTCAGCGGGGTCAGCGGGCGAGAACTCGCGTTGCTCGGGGTAGATTTCGGACGATAGACATCAGATCCCAGAGAGGGATACAGGTTCCGTGTTTGCTTATCTGCGGCTGTCTGGCCTCTGACGTCTGGTCTCTGCCATCTAGCCTGCTGGGCCGGAGGCCCTCCGCCGACCAGCTGCCACCGCAGCCACCGCTGGTCCGCTAGTACCCGTCCCCCTTCATCCCTTTCGTCCCCTTGGTCCCTTTTCACCCCCACCTTCCCTTTGCCCTTTTCCCACTTAGTCACATAGAAACTTAGACACCCCCTCTTCATCCCTTCGTCCTTCAATCCTTCATCCCTTCAATCCCTTCATCCCTTCAATCCCTTGTCTTCCCCCACCCCCCGCCCCCTACGCCACTACGACCTCATCATGGGCGGCTTCGTGGCCGTCCTCCTCTGCTCCAACCTGATCGGACCCGCCAAGGTCGTCCGCCTCGACCTGCCCCTGCTCGGCCCGGTGGACTTCGGCGCGGGCAACCTCTTCTTCCCGCTCTCCTACATCTTCGGCGATATCCTCACCGAGGTCTACGGCTACGCGCTGACGCGCCGGGTCATCTGGACCGGCTTCGCCGCGATGCTCTTCGCGACCGTGATGGCCGCCGTCATCCTCGCCCTCCCGCCGAGCCCGGACGAGCCCTTCAGCGCCCGGCTCCAGCCCGCGCTCGAGACCTGCTTCGGCGGCGGCTGGCGCATCGCGCTCGGCTCCATGCTCGCCTTCGCCGTCGGCGACTTCCTCAACTCCTACGTCCTGGCCAAGCTCAAGGTGCGCACCCAGGGGCGCCACCTCTGGATGCGCACCATCGGGTCCACGGTGGTGGGGCAGGGGGTCGACAGCCTGATCTTCTACCCGGTTGCCTTCCTCGGGGTCTGGACCGGCCCGACCCTCCTCGCCGTGATGCTCGCCAACTGGCTCTTCAAGGTGGCGGTCGAGGTCGTCATGACCCCCTTCACCTACTGGGCCTGCGCCCGCCTGAAGAAGGCCGAGGGCCTGGACACCTTCGACACCCACACGGATTTCACCCCGTTCTCCCTCAGGCGCTGAGGCCCGCGGGGGTTCCTTTCCCCTCGACAACCCGAGGGGGTGGGGGCTAGCGATAAGGGCCCACGGACGGGTAGCTCAGCCGGTTAGAGCGGCTCGTTTACACCGAGTAGGTCGTGGGTTCGAATCCCTCCCCGTCCACCCGACTTAAACCCCCACCGCACCATGAAGAAGAAGCACACCCTCTCCGCCCTCGTCGAGAACAAGTTCGGCGTGCTGGCCCGCGTCGCGGGCATGCTCTCCGGCCGCGGCTTCAACATCGAGACCCTCAACGTCGGCCCGACCCACGACCCCGCCCTCTCGCGCATCACCGCCACCGTCGTCGCCGACGACGCCGCGCTCGACCGCTGCGTGAAGGCCCTGGAGAAGCTGGTCAACGTCCTCCACGTCCACGACTTCTCCCGCGAGCAGGTCGACCACGTCGCGCGCGAGCTCGTCCTCGTCAAGGTCAAGGCGACCAAGTCCAACCGCACCGAGATCGTCGAGATCGCCAGCCTCTTCCGCGCCAAGGTCGTCGACGTGGCCCACGAGGCCCTCATCATCGAGTTCACCGGCAACGAGAGCAAGGTCTCGGCCTTCCTCGCGCTGATCGAGCCCTTCGGCATCGCCGAGACCGCCCGCACCGGCACCGTCGCCCTCCCCCGCAGCAAGAAGAAGGG
>CAIPVK010000110.1 GCA_903868455.1 uncultured Opitutia bacterium | reverse complement strand
CGACCTCTTCGGCGCGGGCAAGATGTTCCTGCCGCAGGTGGTGAAGTCCGCCCGCGTGATGAAGGCGGCCGTCGCCGCCCTCGAGCCCGCCCTGCTCGCCGAGAAGTCGGCCGGCTCCAAGCGCGGCACCTTCCTCATCGCCACGGTCAAGGGCGACGTCCACGACATCGGCAAGAACATCGTCGGCGTCGTGCTGGCCTGCAACAACTGGGAGGTGGTCGACCTCGGGGTGATGGTGCCGACGGACCGCATCGTCGAGCAGGCCAAGGCCACCGGGGCCGACTTCATCGGGCTCTCCGGCCTCATCACGCCCTCGCTCGACGAGATGATGGCCGTGGCCGACGCCTTGAAGCGCGCCGGGGTCGACAAGCCCCTGCTCATCGGCGGGGCCACCACCTCGCGCGAGCACACCGCGATCAAGATCGCCGGCCGTCACGGCGGCCCCGTGGTCCACGTGGCCGACGCCTCGCTCGTCACGACCGTCTGCTCCGACCTCGCCTCGCCCGAGCGGCGCGACGCCTACGTGGCCGAGCTGGCGGCGCGCCAGGCCAAGGTGCGCGCCGACTACGAGTCCAAGGCCCCCGCGGCCTCGGTGCCCCTGGCCGAGGCCCGCTCCCGCACGCTCGTCCCCGCCGGCCGCGCCCCGGGCGCGCCCGCCAAGCCCGGCGTGACGGCCTTCGACCGGATCGACGTCGCCGCGGTGGCCGAGATCATCGACTGGACCCCGTTCTTCGTCACCTGGTCGCTCAAGGGGACCTTCCCCAAGATCCTGTCGTCGGAGAAGTACGGCGCCGAGGCCCGCAAGCTGCTCGACGACGCCCGGCGCGAGCTCGACGACCTCATCCGCCACGACCGCGTCCGGCTGCGCGCCGCGGCCGGCATCTGGCCCGCCCGCCGGGTCGGGGACGACATCCGGGTGTTCGCCGACGCCGCCCAGTCGACCGCCCTCGGCGACTTCCATTTCCTGCGCGACCAGGCCGTCCGCCCCTCCACCGACCGCTGCCGCTCGCTCGCCGACCTGGTCTCGGACCAACCCGGCGACCACCTCGGGGCCTTCGTCGTCAGCGCCGGCCACGAGCTCGACGCCTACGCGAAGTCCTTCAAGGAAAAGGACCCCTACCGCGAGATCCTGCTCCAGGCCTTGGCCGACCGCCTCGCGGAGGGGACGGCCGAGTGGCTGCACCGCGAGGTCCGCACCAAGCTCTGGGCCTACGCGCCGGACGAGCGCCTGACCGTGCAGGAGCTCATCGACGAGGCCTACGCCGGCCGCCGGCCCGCCGCGGGCTACCCCGCCTGCCCCGAGCACACCGAGAAGGCCCTCATCTGGAAGCTGCTCGACGCCGAGGCCGCCACCGGCTGCTCGCTCACCGAGTCCTTCGCGATGAACCCGGCCGCGTCCGTCTCCGGCCTCTACTTCGGCCACCCGGGCTCGATCTACTTCGACGTCGACAACCTCCAGCGCGACCAGGTCGAGGACTACGCCCGCCGCAAGGGCTGGACCGTCGCGCAGGCCGAGAAGTGGCTCGCCCCGACGCTCGGCTACCGGACATGACCGACCGCGCCAAGCTCGCCGCCGCGGTGGGGGAGGCGGACGCCGACGCCGCCCTGCGCCTGCTCGGCGGGTTGCCGCTTTGCGCGCTGGTCGAGGCGGCGGACGGCGCCGGCGAGGATTGGCCGGAGTGGGCGCGCGCCGCCGCCCTGCTCCAGCGCTGGACCGAGGCCCGCGGCATGACGGCCGACGCGCGCCGCAAGCTGGGCTACCTCAGCTGCGCGGCCGAGGGCGCCAAGGCCGCACCCGCGGCGATGCGCCCGACGCTCAGCCGCGCGGTCGAGGACTTCCTCGCCACCCACGGCTTCGACCCCGAGGCCTAGGCGCGGGAGCCGGTCAGGCGCGCGAGCAGGAGCTCGAGCGGGCCCCGTCCGAGCACGCGTTCCCACAGCCGCGCCGAGAGCGCGGCGAGCAGGGCGATCGCGAGCGAGAGCCCGAGCAGCGCGGCGGGGCCGAGACGGTCGAAGAGGCCGAGCCCGTAGGAGCCGAAGGCCCAGCCGGCGAGGACGCCCTGCGTCACGTAGCAGGTGAGGGAGTTGCGCCCGGCCGCCATCAGCAGGGCCGGCCGCCAGCCCCTCTCGTGGGCCCGGTGGGCGAGCAGGAGGTAGCCGAGGCACTGCGGCGCCGCCATGGCCGTGAGCAGGAGGAAAATCCAGGGCGTGAACGGGGTGTCGAGGCCGAGGACGGCCGAGACGCCGCCGAGCGCGAGGCTCGCGAGCGTGGCGAGGGCGGCGAGCACAAGGACCGCGGGACGCAGCCAGGCGGGGGCGTCGAGGAATCGGTCGGGCCAGCCCGCGCGGGCGGCGGCCGCACCGGCGAGGGCGGCGCCCCCGGCGAGGGGCAGGTTGAAGAGGGCGACCGACATCCAGACATCCGGCAGGTCGGACCAGCGCTGGCGCGTCGCCTCGGCGAAGCTGCCGGCGAGGCCGGACGGTTCATATTGGCCGCCGTACACGATCACGAGGTAGCCGAGGACGAGGTGGGTCGCCATCGAGAGCGGGAGGGCGAGGGCGGCCAGGGCGAAGCGCGCCGCCGTCGGCAGGAGGAGGAGCGGCCAGAGGAGGAGCGAGACCAGCGCGTACGGCAGGAGGATGTCGCCCGTGTAGACCAGGACCGCGTGGGCGAGGCCGAGCGCGGCGAGGGCGAGGATGCGGCGGGTGTGGCGGACGGCGAAGACCGGCGCCGCCTCGCGCTCCCAGCGGCGGCCGACGCCCCAGCCGAGGAGGAAGGCGAAGAGCGGGAAGGACTTGCCGACGAACAGGCCGGTGACGAGGAGGACCGCGGCTTGGTCGACCGCCGACTCGGCGGGCGCGAGGTTGCCGTGGGAGGCGCCCATCTCGGGTAGGTTCACGCAGCAGATGCCGACGAGCGCGAGGCCGCGGACGAGGTCGACCGCCCCGTCGCGCTCGCCGGGCGGGGTCATCCGAGCGCCACGCGCAGGGCGAGGCCGGCGAGGACGAGCCAGAGGAGACCGGTCACGCGATCGACCGTCCGGGCGACCTTGGGCGAGTCGAGCCGCGGGCGCAGGGCGCCGGCGAGGGCGGCGTAGCCGGACATCACGAGAAGCTCGGCGCCGACGGTGCAGAGCAGGAAGACGGCGACCACGCCCGGCGTCAGGTTGTCGACCGGCACGGCGGCGATCTGCATCACGGCCAGCATCCAGGGGAGCGTCTTGGGATTGGTCAGGTTGACGAGCATCCCCCGGATGAAGAGGGCGGGCGCGGAGTCGATCCGCTCGTCCCGCTCGCGCAGCGAGGCGCGGGGGTAGACGAGGAGCGTCACGCCGAGATGCGCGAACCAGGCGAAGCCCAGCCAGGCGAGGGCGGCGGGGACCCAGGGCCAGCGCGTGATCCAGGCGGCGGCGGCGAGGGCGGCGAGCGAGACGGGCACCTCGCCGGTCGCGAGGCCGAGCGTGTGCCACAGCGCGCGGCGGGGGCCGGAACGGAGCGAGGTCCCGACGGTCGAGAGCGAGGCGGGCCCGGGCGAGAGGCTGGCCACGAGGCAGGCGGCGGCGAGCGTGGCGACGTCCATGCCCCCGGGTCAGCTCAGCGCGCGAGGCGGCGCTCCCACTCGGCGAGGCGGCGGGCGACCTGGCGGGGGCCGGGCATGCCGAGGTTCTCGCGGGCGCGCATCGCGCGGCCGAGGTCGAAGACCTTGCGCCAGTCGCCGCGGAACGCGGGGTCG
>CAIPVK010000109.1 GCA_903868455.1 uncultured Opitutia bacterium | reverse complement strand
TCGCCCCGGGCGATGCCGACGAGCAGGAGCAAGCCGCGGCCGATGCGGGCGACCTCGGCGCCGTCGACGTGGACGGCGGCGCCGGCGACCCTCTGGACGACGATGACCATGCGGCACCATCGGGCCGCAAGCCCATGCCCGCAAGCGACTTCCGACACCCCTTGACGCGGGGGACGCAAGCGGCATTGTCCTCCCTTTCCCCTTGGAACTCGCGCTCATCGGCCTGTCCATCCTCGTCACCGCGGTCTTCGCGATGGCGGAGATCGCGTTGGTGTCCGCCAACCGCCAGCGCCTGACGCAGCGGGCGGCGGCCGGCAGCCGGGGAGCGCGTCAGGCCCTCGCCCTGCTCGGGGAGCCCACCCGCCTCCTATCCACCATCGAGACCGGGGTGACCTTCGCCGGCGTCCTCGGCTCGATCTACGCGGGCGCCCCCCTCGCCGACCGCCTGACCCCTTGGCTCGCCGCCTCCGGCTGGGAGCCCCTCCGGCTCCATGCGGACGCCCTCGCCGAGGGTCTCGTCTCCCTCTGCCTCGGCACCGCCACCATCGTCCTGGGCTCGCTCGTGCCCAAGCGGCTCGCCCTCCAGCACCCCGAGGCCCTCTCCGTTTTGCTCGCGCCGCCCATGCGCGGGGTCGCCCTCGCCGCCGCGCCGCTCATCCGCGCGATGAGCTGGACGGCCGACCGCATCCTCGGCGTCTTCGGCCTGACCCGCCACGGCCGCGAGGGCGTGACCGAGGACGAGGTCCGGCTGCTCATCGACCAAGGCATCGCCACCGGCGTCTTCCACGAGGGCGAGCGCCGGATGGTCGCCGGCGCGCTCGCGCTCGACTCGACCACCGCGGAGCAGCTGATGACGCCGAGCAACCGGGTGGTCTGGCTCAACCTCGACGACCCCGACGAGGTCAGCTGGCGCAAGGTCGTGGCCTCGGGCCACACCTGGTTCCCCGTCTTCCGCGGCAGCGCCGACCGCGCCCTCGGCGTCGTCTCGGTCAAGCGGCTGTGGGCCAACCTCTCCCTGACGGGCACCGCGGTCGTGCGCGACGTCGTCACGCCGGCCCCGTCCGTCCCGCCCTCCATCACCGCCACCCAGCTGCTCGAGCGCTTCCGCGCGGAGAAGATCCACCTCGCGCTGGTCGAGGACGAGTTCGGCCGCGTGCGCGGCGTGGTCTCCCTGAACGACGTCCTCGAGCGCATCGTCGGCGAGCTGCCCGGCGAGCTCGCCCACGCGCGCGAGGGCAAGGTCCGTCGCCGCGACGACGGCACCCTGCTCGTCGACGCGCTGCTTCCCGTCGCCCGCTTCCGCGAGGCCGCCGGCATCGCCGAGCCCCTCGAGGGCGAGGCGGCCGGCCGGTTCACCACCGTGGCGGGCTTCATCCAGCGCGAGCTGGGGCGCCTGCCCGCCGAGGGCGACACCGTCGCCGTCGGCGGGTGGGTCGTCGAGGTGGTCGACATGGACGGCCATCGCGTCGACAAGGTCCTCCTCACGCCCGCCGCCCCTCCCCGCTGACCCCATGCCCCTCGCCGTCCGCATCATCCCCTGCCTCGACGTCCATGCCGGACGCGTGGTCAAGGGCGTCCGCTTCGGCGACCTCCGCGACGCGGGAGACCCCGTGGCGGTCGCCGCCGCCTACGAGGCCCAGGGCGCCGACGAGC
Organism: uncultured Opitutia bacterium; assembly: GCA_903868455.1. Lineage (GTDB taxonomy): Bacteria > Verrucomicrobiota > Verrucomicrobiia > Opitutales > UBA953 > UBA8828. The sequence continues at coordinate 14,011 of CAIPVK010000109.1, read as the reverse complement.
TCGTCTTCCTCGACATCACCGCGTCGAGCGACGGCCGTCGCACCATGATCGACGTCGTCGAGCGCACCGCCGACCAGGTCTTCATGCCCCTCACGGTGGGCGGGGGCCTGCGGTCGGTCGACGACATCCGCGCCATGCTCCACGCCGGCGCCGACAAGGTCTCGCTCAACACCTCGGCCGTCAAGGACCCCGGCCTCGTGCGCGAGGCCTCGCGCCGCCTCGGCAACCAGTGCATCGTGGTGGCCATCGACGCCAAGCGCGCCGCCCCGGGCCGATGGGAGGTCTTCACCCACGGCGGGCGCAACCCTACGGGGCTGGACGCCGTCGCCTGGGCGCGCGAGATGCGCGAGGCGGGCGCCGGCGAGATCCTCCTGACCAGCATGGACGCCGACGGCACCAAGGACGGCTACGACGTGGCGCTCACGCGCGCGGTGGCCGACGCGGTCGACATCCCCGTCATCGCCTCGGGCGGCGCCGGGAAGCTCGAGCACCTCGCCGAGGTCCTGCGCGACGGCCACGCCAGCGCCGTCCTGGCGGCCTCCATCTTCCACTTCGGCGCGCACACCGTGCGCGAGGCCAAGGAACACCTCCGCGCCGCGGGCCTGCCCGTCCGCCTCTGATCAGTCGAGGCAGGTGAGCACGGTGCGGAGCTTCATCTCCGTCTCGGCCGCCTCCGCGCCGGGGTCCGAGCCGTCCACGATGCCGGCGCCGGCATAGGCGCGGGCGCGGGACCCCGAGAGCTCGGCGCAGCGCAGCGCGACGGCGAGCTCGCCCGAGCGGCCGTCGGCGGAGACCCAGCCGACGGCGCCGGTGTACAGGCCGCGTCCGTGGGGCTCGAAGCCGGGGATGTACGGCAGCGCCTGGTCGCGCGGCTTGCCGCCGACCGCGGGCGTGGGGTGGAGCTCGCCCGCGACCTCGAGGAACCGGCGTCCGGCGGGGAGCCATCCGGTGACCGGCGTGCGCAGGTGCATGACCTGGCCGAGGCGCAGGAGCTCGGGGCGGTCGGAGGCCGCGCCCTCGACGCCCACCATGCCGAGGCGCCGGCGGATGGAGTCGATGACCACGCGATGCTCGCGGTTGTCCTTGTCGCTCGCCAGGAGGGCCTCCGCGAGCGCGGCGTCCTCGGAGGGCGTGCCGCCGCGGCGCGAGGTGCCCGCGACGGCCTCCGTCCGCAGGATGCCGTCGGCGACCGAGACGAGGGTCTCGGGCGTCGAGCCGACGAGCGCGCCGCCCGGCGTGTCGGCGAGGAAGGCGTGGCAGCCGGGGTTCGCGCTGCGCAGGCGATGCAGCGAGCGGAAGGCGTCGAAGGGGGCGTTGCGGCGCCAGTCGAAGGCGCGCGTGAGGACGATCTTCTCGAAGGCGCCCTCGCGGATGAGGCCCGTGGCGCGGCGGACGGCCGAGGGGAACCACGCGCCCCCGACCTCCGTCAGGACCGGGTGCGCCTCGCCGACGGCGACGGAGGCGGAGCGGTAGGCGAAGCGCCGGAACTGCACCGCGCGCGCGGCGAGGCGGGCGGGGGCGTCGGGACCGGCGGGTTCGACCAGGGTCACCCGGCTCGCGCCGCCCTCGCTCAGCACCTGCCAGCCCGGGAGGAAGACGCGGGACTCGAGCCCGTCGTCGCCGCGGCGCGCGTGGAACGGGAAACGCGCGCAGAGCCGGGGCGCCGGTCCGACGCCGCGCAGGCCGGCCGCGGTCTCGGCCAGCCAGGCGTCGGCCTCGGCGAAGCGACCGTCCCCGCTCCCCGACCAGACGGCCACGGGGGCGCCGGCGGCGAAGGCGCGTCCGCACGACGGGGTCTCGAGGTAGGCGCGGGGGCCGGACTCCGAGAGCGTCTCGAGGACGGCGAGCGGGTCGAGCTCGGGGACGACGAAGGAGGCGTGGAGGTGCCCGGTCGAGGGGATGCGGCCGAGCGAGGCGGCGAGGGCCTCGGGCAGGTTCTCGATCGGCGAGCCTTCCATGGTCCCTTAGGTTGGAGGAACGCCCCGGCGAGGCAAACGCCGCGGTTCAGGCCGCCGGGGAATTAGGCGGGTCGAGAGGGGGGAACAAGATGTCCTTATCGGCCAGGCGCAGGCCGAGGCCGGCGGACGACCACCCGAGCGCGCCCTCGTAGGCCACGGCGGCGGGCAGGCCGAGGTCGGCGAGGAGCCGGGCGGACACGGTTGGCATCACGGGCGCCAGGCAGGTGGCGACGAGGCGCAGGCCCTCGCCGACGTGGGCGAGGCAGCTGTCGAGGCGGGCCTTGTCGGCCGGGTCGGCCGACTTGCCGAGCTTCCACGGCGCGCGCCCCTCGACATAGGCGTTGAGGGCGCGGATGAAGACCCAGAGCTCCTCGAGCGCCTCCTTGAACTCGTGGCCGTCGGCGCGCGCGAGGAACTTGGCGGCGGTGGCCGACCACAGGTCGCGGACCTCGCGCTCGGGCGCCTCGTCGGCCGCGGCGGCGGGGAGGACGCCCGCGGCGTAGCGGCCGGTCATGTTGAGCAGGCGGTTGAGCAGGTTGCCGAGGTCGTTGCCGAGGTCGGTGCGGTAGCGGATGCGGAAGAGGTCGAGGGAGAACTCGCTGTCCTGCCCCACCGTCATCTCGCGCATGAGGAAATAGCGGAGCGGGTCGGCGCCGTGGTCGCGGGCGAGCTGGAGCGCGTCCACCGGCTTGGGCGCGGGGGCGCCGTCGGCCGGCTTCTCCTGGGTCTTGGAGACCTTGCTGCCGCCCATGGTCCACCAGCCGTGCACGAGGAGCCGGCGCGGCGGCTCGAGGCCGAGCGCGCGCAGCATGCAGGGCCAGTAGACGGCGTGGGGCGGCACGAGGATGTCCTTGCCGATGACGTGGAGGTCGCAGGGCCACCGGCCCTTGTCGGCCACCGCGGAGTAGTAGTTGGTCAGGGCGTCGAACCAGACGTAGGTGACGTAGTCGCGGTCGAAGGGCAGCTCGATGCCCCAGGTGAGGCGCGACTTCGGGCGCGAGATGCAGAGGTCGTTGATCGGCTCGCGGAGGAACTCGAGGACCTGTCTCTGGCGGAAGCGCGGCTGGATGAAGTCGGGGTTGGCCTCGAGATGGGAGACGAGCCAGGGCTGGAACTGGGCGAGGCGGAAGAAGTAGTTGGCCTCGGTCAGCTGGACGACCTCGCCGAAGATCGCCGGCCAGGAGCCGTCGGGGGCGCGGTCCTTCTCGAGCAGGAACTGCTCCTGCCGGACGGAATAGAAGCCGGTGTACTCGGCGCGGTAGACGAGGCCCTGGTCGAAGAGCCGCTGGAGCGCGTCCTGGACGACGCGGACGTGCCGCGCCTCGGTGGTGCGGATGTAGTCGTCGTTGGAGATGCCCAGCAGCGCGAGCATGTCGCGGAAGAGGACGGCGACGCCGTCGCAGTGGGCGAGGGGCTCGATCCCGGCCTTGCGGGCGGTCTGCTCCACCTTCTGCCCATGCTCGTCGAGACCGGTCAGGAAATGCACGTCGTCCCCGCGCATCCGGCGGTGGCGGGCGATGGCGTCGGCCAGCACCTTCTCGTAGGCGTGCCCGAGGTGCGGGGCGCCGTTGGCGTAGTCGATCGCCGTGGTCAGGTAGAAGGTGCCCTTTGGCATGGCCGGGCAACGTGGGGGAAAAGGACGGCCGGGGCAAGGTCGTCCGTGCGGCGACATGGGGTTTGCCCTCGGCGGACGGGGCGTCCTAATGCCGGCATGGACGGTTCCTTCGACGCGGTCGTGGTCGGCAGCGGCATCGGCGGCCTGAGCTTCGCGCTCAAGCTGGCCGAGGCCGGCCTGTCCGTGGCCATCGTCACCAAGAAGACCAAGTCCGACTCCAACACCAACTGGGCCCAGGGCGGGATCGCCTGCGTGACCGCCCCCGACGACACGCTCGCCGAGCACGTCCGCGACACCCTCGCGGCGGGCGACGGGCTCTGCGACCGCGCGGTGGTCGAGGCGGTCGTCGCGGCCGGCCCGGCGCGGGTCCGGGAGCTGGTGGACTGGGGCGTCGAGTTCGAGCGCGGGGCCGACGGGGCGCACGACCTCGGCCGCGAGGGCGGCCACGGCCGGCGCCGGATCCTCCACGCCCGCGACATGACGGGCCGCGCCATCGAGTCGGCCCTGCTGCGCGCGGTGGCCGCGCGCCCCGCCGTCCGCATGCTGGAGCACCACCTGGCGGTCGACCTCGTGACGGACGGCAAGATCGGGCGCGCCGAGCCCGGCCGAAGCGGCGACCGCGTCCGCGGGCTCCACGTGCTGGACACGCGCTCGGGGCGCGTCTCGACCCTGGGCGCGCCGGTCGTCGTGCTCGCGACGGGGGGCGTCGGCCAGGTCTACCTCTACACGACCAACCCCGACATCGCCACGGGCGACGGCATCGCCATGGCGCACCGCGCGGGCGCCGAGGTCCGCGACATGGAGTTCGTGCAGTTCCACCCGACGGCGCTCGCCACGCCCGACGGGCGGCGCGCGCTCGTGTCGGAGGCCGTGCGCGGCGAGGGCGCCGTCCTCCGCGACCTCGCGGGGCGCGCCTTCATGGCGGGCTTCCACCCGCAGGCCGACCTCGCGCCGCGCGACGTCGTGGCCCGCGCCATCGACGCCGTGATGAAGCGCGACGGCTCCCCGCACGTCCTGCTGGACGCGACCGCCATGCCGGCCGGGCGCTTCGCCGCGCGCTTCCCCGCGATCCACGCGAGCTGCCTCGCGGCGGGGGTCGACCCGGCGGCGTCGCCCATCCCCGTCGTCCCGGCGGCCCACTACCTCTGCGGCGGCATCGCCACCGACCTCGCGGGGCGCACCGCGATCCGCGGCCTCTTCGCCGTGGGCGAGTGCGCCTGCACGGGGCTGCACGGGGCCAACCGTCTCGCCTCTAACTCCCTCCTCGAGGCGGTCGTGGTCGCGCACGACGGCGCGGCGGCCGCGGCGGCCGTGGCGCGCGAGCCGCGGGACGGCCTCGCCCTGCCCGCCTGGGTGGACGGCCAGGTCGGCGACCCCGACGAGCGCGTCGTGCTCTCGCACAACTGGGACGAGCTCCGCCGGGCCATGTGGGACTACGTCGGCATCGTGCGGACCGACAAGCGCCTGGCGCGGGCGGCCAGCCGCATCCGGACGCTGGCCGAGGAGGTCCGCGAGCACTATTGGAACCACCGGGTGGAGCCCCGCCTGCTCGAGCTGCGCAACCTCGTCCTCGTCGCCGAGCTCATCGTCACCTGCGCGCAGCAGCGGCGCGAGAGCCGCGGCCTGCACTTCACCTCGGACCACCCCGCCAAGCTCCCCGAGGCGCGCCACTCCTCCGTGCGCCGGACGCCATGAGCCGGACGGTCGCCATCGTCGGCACGGGCGCGGTCGGCGGGTGGTACGCGGGCCTGCTCGCGCTGGCCGGCCACCGCGTGCGCTGCCTCGCGCGGCGCGACGCCGAGGTCCTCGCGCGCGAGGGCCTGACGCTGCGCTCCGCCGGGGGCGAGCGGCGCGTCCGACTCGACGCCGTCTCGCGCGACCCGGCCGACCTCGGGACGAGCGAGGTCGTCATCGTGGCGGGCAAGGCCACCGCCAACCGCGAGCTGCCCGGCCTCGCCGCGCGGCTCGCCGCGCCCGGCGCCACCCTGGTCACGCTGCAGAACGGCATGGGCAACGCCGAGGCCCTCGCCGCGGTCGCCGACGCCGGTCGCGTGGTGGCCGGCCTCTGCTTCGTCTGCATCAACCGAACCGCCCCCGGCGTGGTGGAGAACTCGCTGCCGGGACACGTGCGGCTCGCGGCCGCGGAGGGTCCCGCCGGCCCGCGCGTGCGGGACGTGGCGGCGCTGCTCTCGGGCGCGGGCGTGGACGCCCGGGCGGAGGACTCGCTCGAGTCCGTGCTCTGGCGCAAGCTCTGCTGGAACATCCCGTTCAACGGGCTCTCCATCGCGGCGGGCGGGCTCGCCACCGACCGCATCCTCGCCGACGCCGCGCTGAGGGAGCGCGCCCGGCTGCTGATGCTCGAGGTGCGCGCGGCCGCCGCGGCGCGCGGCGTGCCCTTCGGCATGGACCACGTCGAGCGGCAGTTCGCGGTGACGGAGGGGATGGGACCCTACCGCACGTCCAGCCTCATCGACTACGCCGAGGGGCGCGAGGTCGAGGTCGACCCCATCTGGAGGATCCCCCTCGCGCGCGGGGCGGAGGCCGGCGTCGCGATGCCCGAGCTCGGGCGCCTGCTGACGGAGATCGAGTCGCGGCTCGCGGCCCGCGGCTGATCAGGGACGACGCTCGGGGAAGGCGCGCATGAGATGCGCGACCTCGGCCGTGACCCGGTCCTCGGTCCACGCGCGCAGGGGCAAGCCCCGGACGGAGCGCGCGGTGAAGAGACGGCGGCCTTGGGCGTCGAAGACCGAGAAGGAGACGGCGAGCACGGGCTCCCCTCGGGCCGAGACCTCGCCGGCGTCGCGGACCCAGGTCGAGCGCAGGAGCGGGGCGCCCTTGCCCTCGTCGGCGACCTCGTAGCCGCGCGCGAGCAGGGAGCGTTCCAGCGAGCGGGCGAGCAGGTCGGAGAGGCGTCGCGACTCGTCCTCGGGCAGGTCGGAGACGAGGAAGGCGGGGGGCGGGATCTCGAGGGAGGCCTGGCGCGCGAGGGCGGCCGGGTCCGACTTGGCGAGGCAGCCGACCAGGGCGAGGGAGCAGGCGGCGAGGAGGCGTCGCATGGCGGGGGTATCGGGGCAGTCTGTCCGACTCCGCGGTGGGTTCAAGCCCGCAACCCCGAGGATTGACCCCTCGGGCAGGGTCGGGTCCATTGGAGTCATGGCCCAGCCCCGTCCCAAGGCCGTGACCCTCGATTTGGCGGGCACCCTGCTCTTCCCCCAGCCCTCGGTCGGGAAGGTCTACGCCCGCTGCGCGGCCAAGCTGGGCCTCGCGTGCGACCCCGCCGCGCTGGACGCGCGCTTCGCCCCCGCCTTCCGCGCCGCCCCGCGCGAGGCGGACCCGGAGACCTTCTGGGCCGAGGTCGTCGAGCGCTGCTTCGGACGGGACATCCCGCGGAGCGCGCTCCCCGCGCTGCAGGCCGCCTGCTGGGAGGCCTTCGCCCGGCCGGAGGCCTGGAGGATGGCCCGCGGGGCGACCGTCGCGCTCGCCCAGCTGCGCTTCCTGGGGCTTCGCATCGGCTTCCTCTCCAACGCCGACGCCCGCCTCGAGGGCGTGCTTCGCGCGAAGGGCCTGATGGAGGACGGCGACGGCCTCTGGCTCTCCGCCGGAAAGCCCGCGCCCGAGGCCTTCCTGAGGGTGGCGCGCGCGTGGCGCATCGACCTGGCCGAGCTGGTGCACGCGGGCGATGATCCAGCCGAGGACGCGTTGGCCGCGGCCGCCGCGGGCGCGCGGGGCGTGCTGGTGGGCGATCGGCCCGCCAACCTCCCGAGGGAGACCGTCCGCCTCGCGCGCCTGACCGGACTCCCCGAGCTCGTGCGCGCGTGGATGGTAGGCCCGGGCCGGCCGCTCGACCGCCGCGGTCGGCGTCTCGTCTCGGAGCTCCGCGGGCTGCCGGAGGACCGCGCGGCGGCGCCGCGCGGCGCCAAGTCGCTCGACTCGGCGGTCGACGAGGCCGTCCGGCGGCTCGGCATCGACCGCCCCATCCCCGAGCACGCCATCAGCGCCGCCTGGGCCGGGCTCCTGCCCCCCGCCCTCGCCCGCCGGACCTCCCCCTTGAGGATCCTTCCGGACGGGCGCCTGCAGGTGCACTGCGAGAGCGCGGTCGTCCGCTCGGAGGCCGCCTTCCACACCCGCCCGCTCGCGGCCAAGGTCAGGGCCCTTCCGGGATGCGGCCACGTCTCGGGAATCCTGCTCACCCTCAGGGGCTGAGCGGCCGTGAATAACCTTGCCAGCCCCTTGGCTGGCAAGTTGATACGTGGGGAGGAACCATCATGCTGCTCAAGCGCCTTCCCGGACTGTTCACCCACGCCATCGGCATCGACCTCGGGACGGCGAACACCCTCGTCTACCTCAAGGACCGCGGCGTCGTCCTGCGCGAGCCCAGCGTGGTCGCCATCCGGACCTCCACGCGCAAGCCCATCGCGGTCGGCAACGACGCCAAGATGATGCTCGGGCGCACCCCCGGCGACATCCTCGCCCTCCGCCCGATGAAGGACGGCGTCATCGCCGACTTCGAGATCAGCGAGCACATGCTCCGCTACTTCATCGGCAAGGTGGCCAAGAAGTCCCTCTTCACCAACCTCGTGGTGGTCATCGCCGTGCCCTTCGGCATCACCGCGGTCGAGAAGCGCGCGGTGATGGATTCCGCCTACCGCGCGGGCGCCGACGACGTCATCACCATCCCCGAGCCCGTCGCCTCCGCCATCGGCGTCGGCCTGCCCGTCGAGGAGCCCGCCGGCTCCATGATCGTCGACATCGGCGGCGGCACCACCGAGGTGGCCATCCTCTCGCTCGGCGGCATCGTCCACGCCCGCTCCATCCGCGTCGGCGGCGACGAGTTCGACGCGGCGATCACCAACTACATCCGGCGCTCCTACAACCTCATCATCGGCGAGCGGACCGCGGAGGACATCAAGATCAAGATCGGCTCGGCCTACCCGCTCGAGCAGGAGCTCACCATGGAGGTCAAGGGCCGCGACTCGGTCACCGGCCTGCCCCGCCAGCTCCACCTGACCTCCCAGGAGGTCCGCGAGTCGATGATGGACAACCTCAACGCCATCATCGAGGCGGTGAAGGCGGCCCTCGAGCGCTGCCCGCCCCAGCTCGCGGCCGACCTCGTGGACCGCGGCATCGCGCTCGCCGGCGGCGGCGCCCTCATCCGCGGCATCGACCGCCTCATCTCGGAGGCGACCGGCCTCCCCGTCTTCGTCGCCGAGGAGCCCCTCTGCGCCGTGGTCAACGGCACGGGCAAGATCCTCGCCAACTCCTCGCGCTGGGGCGGGGAGTGAGCTGACCCCCGACGATGGAAACGCCCCTGCGCCGGCTGCGGGGCCCCCTGGCGGCCCTCGCCGCGCTGCTCCTGGCGTGGGTGCTGCTGCCCTCGCTCCCCCGCCTGTTCGTGCGCGAGTCGTTCGCCGAGTTCCAGGCGCCGGCCCTGGTCGCCCTCTCGCGCACGCGCGAGCTGGTGCGGCACCTCGAGCTGACGAACGCCGACCGCGAGACCCTCGCCGCCTCCGGGCGCGACCTGGCGCGCGCCAACGCCGCGCTCGAGCTCCGCGTGCTGTCCCTCGAGTCCCTCGCCTCGGAGAACCGCCGCCTGCGCGGCATGCTCGCCACCCCGCCGCCCGCCGAGTTCCGCTCGGTGGTGGCGCGGGTCGCGGCGCGCGAGTCCTCCACATGGTGGAGCCGGCTCGTCATCCGCCGCGGGCGCGAGGACGGCGTGCGCCTCGGCTGCCCGGTCGTCCTCGGCGACCGCGTGGTCGGCCGCGTCGCCGCCGTGCACCTCAACACGAGCGAGGTCGAGCTGGTCACGAGCCCGGGCTTCCGCTGCTCCGCCATGCTCGACGGCGACGAGCGCCGCCAGGTCGTCTTCGTGACGGGCGCCCCCAACCCGCCCTTCGTCGGCCCCCGCGCCGACGTCACGCACATCCCGCGCGAGTACTTCCCCCCGGCCGGCCAGCCCGCGGTGGTCCGCACGACCGGCCTCGGCGGCCTCTACCCGCCGGGCCTGCGGCTCGGGACGCTCGAGCCGGTCCTGACCGACGCCCCCGAGGGCGCCTGGAAGACGGGCAAGATGGCCCCGGCTGCCGAGCTGCGCAACGTGGCGGAGGTCGCTGTCCTCATCCCGACGCAACCCCAGCCCTACGAGGAGCTGCGATGACCCCCTCGCTCGGCTGGCTGATCGCGCTCGGGGCCGCGGCGCCGTGGATCCTCGCGGCCGACCTGCTCTCGGACAGCCTCGCCCCCTGGGGGTTGGCCGTGTTCGTCCCGGGCGCGTTGCTCGCGACGCCGGCCCTGCGGCTCGGCACCGGACAGGCGCTGCTGCTCGCGGCCTGCCTGGGCTTCGCCCACGAGGCCCGCCGGCCGATACCCGACGGCGCGGCGGCCTTCGTCCTGATGCTCGCCATGCTCGTTGCGGTGAACTGGCGCGGGCCGTTGCGCCGGCGCCGACGCGCCTGGGTCGCCGGTTGGATGAACGCGGCCTGCGCGACGCTCGTCTCCGTGGCGACGGGGTTCGGCCAAGGCGACTGGACGGCCTGGGGAGGGTCGGTGCCGCTGCACGCCCTCGTCGCCTTCGCCGCCGGCGCCGCCCTGCAGCCGGTCGCGGGCGCGATGCAGGACCACTTCCTCTCACGGGCGGGCTTCCCCGTCCTCCGCGAGCCATGACCGACCCCTCCCCGGGCGAGGAGCTGGTGCCGTCGGGCCGCGCCAACCGCCGGCGCATCCTCCAGCTGGCCGCCATCTTCGCCGGCGCGCTGCTCTACGTCGCCGGCGGCCTCGTCTTTCGGCAGGCTGTCCAGCACCAGGCGATCGAGGACCAGCACGAGCGCCAGATCCGCCACGCCATCCTCATCCCCGGCAGCCGCGGGCGCATCCACGACCGCAACGGCTTCGTGCTGGTCGACAACAAGGTGCGCTGGAGCGTGACGGTCGACCTCGGCAAGCTGCGCCCGCAGATCATCCGCGAGCAGCGGCGCCTCCTCGCCGCCGAGCGCTCGGCCTGGCGCCTGCCCGAGGCCTATCGGCCCGACTACGACAGGCTGCGCGACCAGGCCCGGGTCAACGTCATCCAGACCCACCTCGACCGGGTCAACCGGGCGCTCTCCACCCCTCGCGCCCAGGCGGACTTCCGGGTCTCGCCCGTCGCCCTCGCCCGACACCTGAGGGAGCGCCGCTCCTCGCCCTTCGCCGCCATCGAGGACCTCGCCCTCGGCGAGCGCAACCCCGGTGAGCGGCTGGCCCGCTTCATGGAGCAGCTGCCCGACGACGGCGTGCTCGCGCTGCGCAGCGAGGTCGTGCGCGACTATCCGGAGGGCTCGCTCGCCTGCCACATCCTCGGGCACGTGCGCCCCTCCGAGAGCAACGACCCCGAGGCGGAGCGGGACCTGCGGACGATGCTCGCGGCGGAGCACAACCTCGGCCCCTCCGGCTTCAGCGTGCGCCCGTCCGCCCGCGGCGTGAAGGGCGTGGAGGCCGCCTACAACCGCGAGCTGGCGGGGACGCACGGCTACCTCATCATCGAGCGCAACATCGCGGGCGAGCAGCGCAAGGTGCTGGCGTCGCGCGAGCCCCGCCAGGGCGCCCACATCACCCTCTCCCTCGACCGCGCCATCCAGCGGGCGGCGGAGAGGGCGCTCGGGCCCTCGGCGGACCCCAACATGCCCCCGCTGCCCGGCTCGGCCGTGATGGTCGACGTCGCGACCGGCGAGATCCTCGCCCTCGCGAGCTTCCCGGGCTTCGACCCCAACAAGATGACGGGGCGCATCAGCCAGGAGGACTACGACGAGGTCGACGCGGCCGGCGGGTGGTTCAACCGCGCGACCCAGGGGCTCTACCCGCCCGGCTCCACCTTCAAGATCGTCACCGCGTTGGCCGGCGTCCGCTCCGGCGCGGTGCGGCACGACGAGGTCCTCGACTGCGGCCCCTCGCTCATGGTCGGCAACCGCGCCTTCCCCGAGCACACGCCGGAGGGCTACGGTCCTACGGACATGGAGAAGATGCTCATCATCTCCTGCAACGTCTGGAACTACGTCGTCGGCCTGCGCACGGGCATCGACCGACTGGCCGCCGAGGCGCGGCGCCTGGGGCTGGCGGAGCCCCTGCTCATCAGCTCCTTCGACGGGCGCCCCGAGTACGCCGAGACCGCCAAGGGCATGGTCATCCCCACCCCCGAGTACAAGCGGCGGCGCGGCGCGGGCGAGTGGTCGCCGGGCGACACCGCCAACACCTCCATCGGGCAGGGCTACCTGCTGACCACGCCGCTGCACATGGCCGCGATGATGGCCTCGATCGCCAAGGGGCGGACGCGCACGAACCTAACCCTCATCCACGACCCCGGGCGCGAGCTGACTCACCCCGGCGCCGAACCCCTCGGCCTGACGGCCGGACAGCGCCGCGCGCTGCTCGACGGCCTGACGCGCTGCGTGGAGGAGGGCACGGGCGGGCCGATGCGCATCGCGGGCCTCAGCGTCGCGGCCAAGACCGGGACCTCGGAATATTTCAACGAGGGCCGCAAGGCCCACCTGGCCTGGGCGGTCGGCTTCGCCCCCGCCGAGAAGCCCCGCGTGGCCTTCGCCGTCTGCATCGAGGGCGAGGACATGAGCAGCTGGGGCGGCGCCACCGCCGGTCCCGTCGCCAAGGCCATGCTCGAGGCGTGGCTCAACCCGGCCGGCGCCGAGGGGCGCTGAGGAAAATCCCCTCGCCCCGCCCCGCCCTTTCGCCCTTCAATCGGGCGACTCAAAAAGCCGTGTCCACCCCCGAGACGACCGCCCCCGAGGCGCCCCGCCACTTCATCCGCCAGATCATCGACGCCGACCTCGCCTCGGGCAAGCACCCGACCGTGGTCACGCGCTTCCCGCCCGAGCCCAACGGCTACCTCCACATCGGGCACGCGAAGTCCATCTGCCTCAACTTCGGCCTCGCGCTCGAATACAAGGGACGCTGCCACCTGCGGATGGACGACACCAACCCGGCCAAGGAGGAGGTCGAGTACGTCGAGTCGATCAAGGAGGACGTCCGCTGGCTCGGCTTCGACTGGGGCGCGCACGACCACAACGCCTCGGACTACTTCGGCCGCATGCACGCCGACGCCGTCCGCCTGATCGAGCTCGGCAAGGCCTACGTCTGCCACCTCTCCCTCGAGGAGATGCGCGCCCACCGCGGCGACCTGGTGACGCCGGGCAAGCCCAGCCCGTGGCGCGACCGCCCCGTCGCCGAGAACCTCGACCTCTTCGCCAAGATGACCCGCGGCGAGTTGGACGAGGGCTCGGCCGTGCTCCGCGCCAAGATCGACATGGCCTCGCCCAACCTTCTGATGCGCGACCCGGTGATCTACCGCATCCGCAAGGCGAGCCACCACCGCACCGGCGACGCCTGGTGCGTCTACCCGATGTACGACTACGCCCACCCCCTGGAGGACGCGTACGAGGGCATCACGCACTCGATCTGCACCCTGGAGTTCGAGATCCACCGCCCCTTCTACGACTGGCTGCTCCGCACCTTGGACACGCCCGCCAAGCCCCAGCAGATCGAGTTCGCCCGCCTCAACCTCACCTACACGGTGATGTCGAAGCGCCGCCTGCTCGAGCTGGTGCAGGAGCGCCGCGTCGCCGGCTGGGACGACCCGCGCATGCCCACGATCTCGGGCCTCCGCCGCCGAGGCATCCCGGCCTCGGCCATCCGCCGGTTCTGCGAGACCATCGGCGTGACCAAGCACAACTCGCTGACGGACGTCGCCCTGCTCGAGCACGCCGTCCGTGACGAGCTCAACCGGACGGCTCCCCGCGCCATGGCCGTCCTCGACCCCGTCCGCCTCGTCATCGAGAACTACCCCGAGGGCGCCTCCGAGGAGCTCGAGGCCGTGAACAACCCCGAGGACCCCGCGGCGGGCTCGCGCAAGGTGCCCTTCTCCCGGACCCTCCTCATCGAGCGCGAGGACTTCATGGAGGACGCGCCCAGGAAGTACTTCCGCCTGACCCCGGGCCAGGAGGTGCGGCTCCGCTGGGCCTACTTCGTGCGCTGCACCGGCTGCGTGAAGGACGCCGACGGCAAGGTCGTCGAGGTCCGCTGCACCTACGACCCCGCCACGCGCGGCGGCGACGCCCCCGACGGCCGCAAGGTCAAGGGCACGATCCACTGGGTCTCCGAGCCCCACGCCGGCGACGTCGAGGTCCGCCTCGTCGACCGCCTCTTCCTCAAGGAGGACCTCAACGACCTCGCCGAGGGCGAGGACTGGCGCGCCCACCTCAACCCCGGCTCCCTGCGCGTCGCGCGCGCCAAGGTCGAGCCCTCGCTCCTCGCGCTCGCCCCCGGCGCCGCCGTCCAGTTCGAGCGCGTCGGCTACTTCGTGGCGGACGCCAAGGACTCCTCCCCCGGCAAGCCGGTGTTCAACCGGACCGTCACGCTCAAGGACAGCTGGGCCAAGGCCGCGGCCAAGGCGTGAGGC
>CAIPVK010000108.1 GCA_903868455.1 uncultured Opitutia bacterium | reverse complement strand
GCCCTCTGCGCGCGCACCTTCCGGGCCGACGAGCCCTTCTACGCCGGCCACTATCCCGGCAACCCCATCACCCCCGGCGTCCTCCTCTGCGAGGCGGTCTTCCAGGCCGGGGCCATCTTCCTGACCCGCCGGATGGAGTCCCAGGGGATCTCCCCCGAGGGCAAGACCCCCGTCCTCTGCCGGATCGAGGAGGCCAAGTTCAAGGGCATGGTCCTCCCCGGCGACCGCGTGACCATCGAGGTGCGGCCGACCGAGACCCTCCAGCAGTTCCACTTCATGACGGGCACGGTGCGCAAGGAGGGCAGGGCGGTCCTGACCCTCCGTTACGCGCTGGCGCTCGTCGAGAAAGCCGCCTGAGATAGCGCCATGTCCTACCTCGGCGTCGCCGGTCGCACCTACCTCGTCACGGGGGTCGCCAACCGCAAGTCCGTCGCCTGGCACGTGGCGCGCACCCTCGAGCAGGAGGGCGCCAAGGTGGTCTACTCCGTGCGCTCCGAGGCGCGGAAGGCCTCGCTCGACAAGCTCCTCGCGGGCAAGCCGACCTACGTCTGCGACCTCGAGCGCGAGGCGGAGACCAAGGCGCTCGCCGAGGCCGTGGGCCGCGACCACGGGCCGATCGACGGCGTCCTGCACAGCGTGGCCTTCGCCAACTACTCCAAGGGCATCGTCCCCTTCCACGAGACCGACCGCGCGGACTTCCTCCAGGCCACCGCCATCTCCGCCTTCTCGCTGGTCGAGCTCGCGCGCGCGCTGAAGCCCCACCTGCGCAAGGACGCCTCGGTCGTCGCCATCGGCATCTCCTCCCAGGTCACCGCCGCCAATTACGGCTACATGTCGCCGATCAAGGCCGCGCTCGAGTCCTGCGCGCGCTTCCTCGCCAAGTCCTTCAGCCGCGACACCGAGGTCCGCTTCAACACCGTCAACGCCGGCCCCCTGAAGACCAGCGCCTCCGCCGGCATTCCCGGCTACCTCGAGAACTACCTCTTCGCCGAGAAGCTCACCTTCCGCCGCCGCGCCCTCGAGACCCAGGAGGTGGCCGACGCGGCCGTCTGGCTGCTCTCGCCCCGCGCCTCGGGCGTCAACGGCCAGGGCGTGGTGGTCAACGCGGGCATGGACCTCAACTACTTCGACGAGGACGTCGTCAAGGCCGCCACCCGGCTGGGCTGAGCCCATGCGCTTCGCCCGCGTCGCCCTGACGACCCCCGAGGTCGAGCTCCCGCCCGAGGTCTGGACCTCCGCCGAGGTCGAGCGCCGCCTCGGGCCCCTCTACGCGCGCCTCCGCCTCCCCGAGGGCCGGCTCGAGCTCATGACCGGCATCCGCGAGCGCCGCTTCTGGCCCGCGCCCATCCGCCCCTCCGAGGCCTCGGCCGCCGCCGGCCGCCGCGCCCTGGCCGCCGCGGGCGTCGGCCCCGGCGAGGTCGACCTGCTCATCCACTGCTCCGTCTGCCGCGACCGCCTCGAGCCGGCCACCGCGGCCTACGTCCACGGCCTGCTCGGCCTCGGCCCCCAGGCGCAGATCCTCGACGTCTCGAACGCCTGCCTCGGCTTCGCCAACGCCGCCGTGCTCGCCGCCGGCCTCGTCGAGTCCGGCCAGGTCCGCCGCGCCCTCGTCTGCGCCGGGGAGGACGGCCGCCCCCTCGTCGAGCGCACGATCCGCACGCTCAACGAGGACCTCTCGCTCGACCGCGACGGCATCAAGCCGTTCTTCGCCAACCTCACCATCGGCGCCGGCGCCGCCGCCGCCCTCGTCACGCGCGACGACCTCGCGCCCGCCGGCGGCTTCCGCCTGCTGGCCGCCGCCGCCGCGACCGACTCCGCCGCCAACCGCCTCTGCGAGGGCGACAGCGCCGCGTCCGAGCTCGACATGCGCACGGACTCCGAGGCGCTGCTCCACGCCGGCGTCGCGCTCGCCCAGGCCTGCTGGGCGCGCTTCCGCGAGGCCTCGGGCTGGGACGCCTCGACGCCCGACCGCGTCGTCACCCACCAGGTCGGCCGCCGCCACGCCTCGCTCCTTTTCGAGCGCCTCGGCCTCGACCCCGCCAAGGATTGCCCGAGCCTCGAGACCCTGGGCAACGTCGGCTCCGTCTCCCTCCCCGCCACGCTCGGCCTCGCGCGCGCCTCGGGCCGCGTCGCGCCCGGCCACCGCGTCGCCCTGCTCGGCATCGGCAGCGGCCTGAGCTCGCTCATGCTCGCCGCCGAGGCCCGCTGACCATGGACCGGATCCCCGAGCCCCTGCGCGACCTCTGGCCCCACGAGCCCCGCTGGCACGCCACCGACGCGGGGCGGATGCACTACGTCGACCTCGGCCCGCGCGACGGCCGCCCCGTCCTGCTCGTCCACGGCAACCCCTCCTGGGGCTTCCTCTGGCGCGACCTCGCGGCCGAGCTCGCGCGCCGCGGCCGGCGCGTGATCGTGCCCGACCACGTCGGCATGGGGCTCTCCGACCGTCCCGCGCGGATGCTGCGCCTCGCCGACCGCATCCGCCACCTCGGCTCGCTCGCGGACGCGCTCGGGCTGCGCGACCTCGACCTCGGCGTCCACGACTGGGGCGGCGCCATCGGGCTCGGCCTCGCCGGGCGCGAGCCCGCGCGCTTCCGCCGCCTGCTCGTCACGAACACCGGCGCCTGGCCCTCGCGCGAGATCCCGCGCCGCATCGCCCTCTGCCGCGCCCCGGCGGTCGGCCGGTTCCTCGTCGAGCGGCTCGACGGCTTCGCCTGGCCCGCCACGTGGAGGGCGGTCGAGCGCCCGCTGCCCTCGGCCGTCCGCGCGGGCTTCCTCGCGCCCTACGGCTCGTCCGCGCGCCGCCGCGCCGTGGCCGACTTCATCGCCGACATCCCGATGGAGCCCGGCCATCCCTCGCGCGCCGCGCTC
>CAIPVK010000107.1 GCA_903868455.1 uncultured Opitutia bacterium | reverse complement strand
GCTCATGCCGGACTTGAGGGGGATGAGCAGGGTGGCGAGGGGGTTGCCGCGCAGGGCCGAGAAGGCCGCGCGCGAGTTGGCCACCGTGTTGATGCGGATGCCGAACCAGGCGACGCCGTAGCTGCCGAGGATGCCGAGCACGGAGGCGCCGAGGATCACCGCGACGTCGAAGGCGGATTTCGCCTCGAGCACGCCGAAGTAGTAGACGATGCACAGGGCGATGAGGACCCAGAGGGCCGCGAGGTACTTGCCCTGCTGCCAGAGGTAGGTCTTGCAGGTCTCCCAGATGATCTGGGACACCTCCGCCATCGAGCGGTGCACGGGCAGCGCGCGGGTCTGCACGTACTGCCACCAGCCGTAGGCCACCGCGAGGAGGCAGGTGACGATGCCGATCCAAAGGATGTCGTGGCCGCCGAGGCCGCCGAAGGAGGCCTGGGCGAGGTCGGGGATCTTGATGTCCGCCTCGCCGGCGAGGGCGAGGGAGGGCAGGAACAGCGCGGCGAGCGACCGCAGGAGGACGGAGGGCTTCATGGATGGGGTGTCCGGGGTGGGGACGGTCGTCCGAGCAAAGGTGACCGGTCGCTCGGGTCGAGAACAATCTTCGCCCCGGGAGCTTCAGCCGTTCCCTCCCGATCCCGTCCGGGTCCGGCGCAGCTCCGCCAAGGCGTCGCGCAGCCGCGCCGCCGCCTCGTAATCCTCGGCCTGCACCGCGGCCGCCAGTCGGGACTCGAGCGTCGCGGCGTCGGGCCGAGGGGGCTCGGCCGGCGCGGGGCGCAGGCCTTCCAGCTCGCGCTGGAGCGGGGCGACCGGCGTGCCGGGGCGCCGGCCCTTGTGCGCGAGCTCCGGCTGGTGGCGGGCGACCAGCTCGAGGGCGTCGTCGGCGTGCGCCTGGTAGCAGGAGGGGCAGCCGAGGCGCTGTTGGCGCTCGAAGTCGGCCCAGCGGAAGCCGCAGGCCGGGCACCGGCCGCGGCCCTTGGGCAAGGGGATGGCGAGCGCGAGCCCGGCGGCCGTGGCGGGCAGCGGGGCGGCGAGGAGGGAGTTCCCGGCGCAGGCGGCGCAAAGGGCGACTGACGCGAGCTGGCCGCCCGCGACCAGCTTCAGGAAGCGGGTGGCGGCGGAGCCGCAGCGTTGGCAGGGAGGTCCTTCCATGAGCCGCCCATCTTGGGGGCGGTCCGGTCGCTGGCAAGCGCGGCTCAGTCCCGGCCGAGGCGGGCGAAGTCGACCTCGGTGTGGCTGATGTTGCCGCGCTCGATGCAGGCGACGTCGGTGTCCGTCCGGCGGCCGACGATCTCGCCCTCGCTCCAGGTGAAGCTGAAGCCGTGCGTGTCGCGCGCGTAGAGCGAGCCCAGGCGAAGGTGGGCGGGGACCGTCTTCTCCCAGGTCGTGTCGTCGCGCGTGGTCGAGGGGAAGTTGAGGTTGTGGACGAGCACGCCGGGCTGGGGCTGGCCGACGAGCCCGGCGGCGAAGCGCGCGGCGTGGCGGCAGGCCGAGCGCAGGGGCTCGAGCAGGGCGGGCGGGCAGTCCTCCTTGGCGTGCCGGACGACCTCGAAGGTCGCCTGGTCGAGGTCGAAGGAGGCCGCGACGGCGGGCAGGCCCCAGGCCGCGCCCTCGGTCGCGCCCGCGAGCGTGCCCGAGCTCAGGCAGAGCGGCATCGAGGCGTTGTAGCCGATGTTCATGCCGGAGAGGACGACATC
>CAIPVK010000106.1 GCA_903868455.1 uncultured Opitutia bacterium | reverse complement strand
GAGCCGCTTGCGCCGGTCGACGGCCCGGCGCCCCGCCCCGCCCCAATCGGCCGTCCGGGCCTTGACCTCGGCGAAGACCAGGACCCCGCGCTCGAGCAGGACGAGGTCGAGCTCCTCCCGGCCGGTCCGCCAGTTGCGGGCGAGGATCCGGGCGCCGCGGCGAAGGTAAAGCTCCGCCGCGAGGTCCTCTCCCCGCGCGCCGAGGTCCGGCGACGGGCCGGGTCGCAGGAGTCGCAGGAGCCAGCCGAGCATGGGGGCAGGGTCGTCGGGCGGGCGCCGCGGCGCGAGCGCGCCCGCATCCGTTTGACTCCCCGGGGAGTTGCGCCCAGAAAGCCCAACCCCGCCATGATGCCCCGCGTCCTCGCCCTGCTGGCCCTCGCGGCCGCGCCCCTCGCCGCCGCCCTGCCCGACGCCGCGCGGCGTGACGGGTGGGCCGTCGGCGCGCAGGCCTGGGTCTTCAACCGCTACACGGCCTTCGAGGCCGTCGCGCGCGCCAAGGACGCCGGGGCCGAGCTGATCGAGCTCTACCCGGGCCAGCCGCTGCGTCCGGGCTCGTCGTCCAAGGTCCACCATCGCATGCCCGTCGCCGACCGCGAGGCCCTGCTGGCCGAGTGCCGGCGCCTCGGCGTGCGTCCGGTCAGCTACGGCGTGGTCGACGCGGCCGACCTCGCGGAGGTCCGCGAGATCCTCGCCTTCGCCAAGTCGATGGGCATGGAGCTGGTCGCCACCGAGTCCGCCGGCATCGTGGCGGACTGGGAGACGGGCGCGCGGGAGTTCGACCTCAAGGTGGCGTTCCACCACCACCCCGGCTCGCTCGCGCGGCCGGACTACCGCGTCTGGCACCCGCTCTACCTGCTGGGAATCGTGGAGAGCCGGGACCGCCGGCTGGGCGTCTGCGCGGACAGCGGCCACTGGTGCGCCTCGGGCATCGACCCGGTCCAGGCCCTGCGCGTCCTGCGCGGCCGCGTCCTCTCCGTCCATCTCAAGGACAAGGCCGCGATGGGCCCGGCCGAGGTCGTGACCGTCGGCAAGGGCGTGCTGGACGTCCGGGGCTTCCTCGCCGAGCTGCGCGCCGGCGGGTTCGACGGGCCGGTGATCGTCGAGCACGAGAACGACTGGCAGGACAACCGCCCCCAGGTGGCCGAGGCCATCCGGGTGGTGCGCGCCTCGCCGCGCTGAGGCGAAGCCCCCGCGCGCCCGGGGTTGCTTCCGGGCCGCGCCCCCGCACCTTGGGCGTGATGAACCGCCCGGCGACAGGCCCCGGCGCGTCGGAGACCCTTTCCGGCGTGGTCGAGCGCATCGTCTGGCTGGACGAGGAGAAGGGCTTCACCATCGCCGAGCTCGCGCCCGAGGACGGCCCGAAGGTGATGATCCTCGGCAACCTCGCCGGCGTGCAGTGCGGCGAGACGGTCGACCTCGAGGGGACCTGGGAGCGCCATCCGCAGCACGGGCCGCAGTTCCGGACGAAGGCCTTCCGCTCGCGGCTGCCGTCGTCCGTCCACGGCATCCGCAAGTACCTCGGGAGCGGCCTGATCCACGGCGTGGGCAAGGTCTACGCCGACAAGATCGTGGCCAAGTTCGGCGAGCGGACCTTCGACATCATCTCCCATCACTCGGCGCGCCTGCGCGAGGTCGAGGGCATCGGCCCCCAGCGCGCGAAGGCGATCAAGGCGGCGTGGGACGAGCAGCGCAGCCTGCGCGAGGTCATGGTCTTCCTCCAGACCTACGGCGTCACGAACGCCCTCTGCCTGCGCATCGTCAAGGCCTACGGCGAGCGCGCCCGCGACGTCCTCACCACCGAGCCCTACCGCGTCTGCCGCGAGGTCGAGGGCGTCGGCTTCCTCACCGCCGACAAGATCGCCCGCAACCTCGGGCTTCCCACCGCGGGGCCGCAGCGCGTGGACGCGGGGCTGCTCCACACGCTCGGCGAGCTCGAGTCGGACGGCCATAGCGCCTACCCGCAGAACCGGCTGGTCGACGCGGCGACGGAGCTGCTCGGGGTCGACCGCCCCGTCGTGGCCGAGCGGCTCGACGCCCTGGTGGGCGAGCGCGCGGTCGCCGTGCTGGGCGAGGGCCCCGACCGGCTCGTCCAGCTGACCGCCCTGGCCGCCGCCGAGTCCGCCATAGCCGCGGCCGTCGCGCGCCTGCTCGGCGCCCCCGGCGGGCTGCCGGCCATCGCCGTCGAGAAGGCCGTGGCCTGGGCCCAGGACCGGGCCGGCTTCGCCTTCTCCGAGCTGCAGGCCGCGGCGGTCGGCACGGCCATCCGCAGCAAGGTGAGCATCCTCACCGGGGGCCCCGGCACGGGCAAGACGACCATCCTCCGCGCGCTCTGCGACATCCTCGGGGCCAAGCGCTGCCGCGTCGTGCTGGCGGCCCCGACGGGGCGGGCCGCGCAGCGCATGGCCGAGGCCGCGCGCGGCAGCGCCAGCACGCTGCACCGCCTGCTCAAGTTCGACCCCGCGGCGGGGCGCTTCACCCACGGTTCGGACAACCCGATCGAGGCCGACGCGGTCGTGGTCGACGAGTCGTCCATGCTCGACAGCCGTCTCGCCGCCGCGCTCCTGCGGGCGGTTCCCGACCGGGCCCATCTCCTGCTCGTCGGCGACGTCAACCAGCTGCCCTCGGTCGGCGCGGGCAGCGTGCTCGACGACCTCATCGCCTCGGGGCTCCTGCCCGTCACCCGGCTCGACACCATCTTCCGCCAGGG
>CAIPVK010000105.1 GCA_903868455.1 uncultured Opitutia bacterium | reverse complement strand
TCCTCGAGGATGCGCCGACCTTCGTCCAGCGCGAGGCCAAGCGCGGCAACAGTTACGAGGCCATCCTGCTCGACCCTCCCGCGTTCGGGCGCGGGCCCGCGGGCGAGCTCTGGAAGATCGAGCGCGACCTCGCCCCGCTCCTGCGCGACTGCCGCAAGATCCTCGCGCCCGGCGCGCGCTTCGTGCTGCTGACCGTCTACACCATCGACGCCTCGTCCGTGCTCTGCGGCAACCTCCTCTCGGAGATGACCCGCGGGCTGCCGGGCAAGGTCGACATCGGCGAGCTGGCCCTTCCCCACCAAGGCGACTCCCGGCTGCTGCCGCTCTCGCTGTGGGGGAGGTGGGTCGCCGCCGCCTAAACGGCGGCGGGGCGACGAAAGGGGATAGGGGAATGGGGGGATAGGGGAGATGCTAACGCGCTAACCGGCTAACCCGCTAAACGGGGAATGGGGGGATAGGGGACTAGGGGCGTAGCCATCGTTGCTGCGAATCCTCTCATCTGGAATTTGTCTGGGTGGCGGCAGCTCGTGCAACGGGTCGGCACGTGGCTGAACAGCGGGGTCGGCGGGGTCAGCGGGCGAGAACTCGCTGCGCTCATTTCCTACGATTCCCCCGCAGCTTCATCGTATTCCAGCCTCAGTTCCCAGCCCTGCAATTCACCCGCTCCTCGCTCCCTGCTCCTCCCTGGTTAGCCGGTTAGCAGGTTAGCCGGTTAGCAAAACCCTATCCCCCTAGTCCCCCATTCCCCTAGTCTTCCAGCCCCCTCTCCTTCTCAAAGCCCCTTCCGCGTGTCGCCGTGCCGCCGCTCATCCGCCGCGTCGCGGACGCGCTGGGCGCGGAAGAACTCGCGCAGGACCTCGCGCCGGGCCTCCTCCTTGCGCTCGGCCGCGGCCTCGTCGTGCGTGCGGAGACGCTCCTTATCGGCCATGGCGCGGCGCAGGTGCATGAGAGCGAGATGCTCGAGCTGGCGCACGCGCTCGCGCGTCAGCTTGAAGCGGACGCCGACCTGCTCGAGCGTGAGGGGGATGTCGCCGTTGAGCCCGAAGCGCAGGCGGATGATCTCGGCCTCGCGCGGCTCGAGGCCGGTCAGGAGGTCGTCGATGTCCGAGCGGTCGGACTTGCTGCGGAGGCTCTCGTAGGGGTTCTCCGCCGCCTCATCCTTCACGAGGTCGCCGAGGGTGGCATCGCCCTCCTCGCCAACCGGGGCGTCGAGCGAGGCGGAGCGGTTGGCGAGCGTCTTGAGGTGGGCGATTTTCGTCACCGGGAGTTCCATGACCATGGAGAGCTCCTCGTTGGTGGGCTCGCGCTCGAGCTCGACCGTGAGGCGCTGGATGACGCGGCGCATGGCCGCGATGCGGTCGACCATGTGGACCGGCAGGCGCAGGGAGCGCCCGTGGGTGGCCAGGGCGCGCTTGATGGACTGCTTGATCCACCACGCGGCGTAGGTGCTGAGCTTGCCGCCCTTGTCGGGGTCGAAGCGCTCGACCGCCTTGATCAGGCCGAGGTTGCCCTCGCTGATGAGGTCCATGAACGGCAGGCCGAAGTCCTCGTAATCGCGGGCGATGCGCACGACGAGGCGGAGGTTGGCCTGGATCATGGCCTGACGCGCGGCGTCGTCGCCCCGCTGGATACGGCGGGCGAGGTCGACCTCCTCCTCGGGCTTGAGGAGCGGGGTCTTGCCGATCTGGTCGAGGTAATAGCGGAGCGGCGAGCGCTCGTCGGGCGAGAGCTGGTCCCAGGGCAGGCCGGGCTCGGTGCGGTCCTCGGGCTCGGGCGCGCTGGCGGCAGGCGGCAGGGAGACCGTGGGGGCGGCGGGACGAACCACCGACGCGGGAGGAGCGACCGGCTTGGGCGTCGCCTGCTTGGGTGCCGCGGGCACCGTCACGGGAACCGCGGGCTTGGCCTTAGGCGCGTTTTGGGCCGACGCCTTGGGTGCGGGCTTCTTGGCGACCTTCGGCGCGGGCTTGGCGACCGGCTTGCGCGCGAGAGGCTTGGCCTTGGGTTTCGCCGCCGGCTTGGGCTTGGAGACGGGACGGCGCGGGGCGGGCTTCGGCTTGGACTTGGGCGACTTCCGGGCCATCAGCCGGAGGTGCGCAGGCGCGCGGCTAGGCCGAGGGCGCGCAGGACGCCCTTGGACTTGTTGACCG
>CAIPVK010000104.1 GCA_903868455.1 uncultured Opitutia bacterium | reverse complement strand
GCCGCGCCTCGAGCTCGCCGAGGGCGGCTCGGTCGTGGCGGTCGCCGCCCCGCGCCACGAGATCCTCCTCTCGAGGGCCGCCGCGCGCTTCCATTCCGAGGGAGGCGTCCGGCTCGGCGCCTCCGGCGCGGAGGGCGCCTGCACCCGCCTCCAGGGCTTGGCGCGCCGCGACCCCGAGGGGCGGCTCGCCCTTGTCTCCGCGCTCGGCGAGGGCGAGGTCGAGCTCGTCGGCGGCGGCAACCGCGCGACGGGACGGCGCCTCGAGCTCGACGGTCCGCGTGCCCGGCTGCTCCTGCGCGGCGACGCCCGCGTGGTCGACCGCCAGGGGCGCGAGGGCCTGCCCGCCGACGCGATCGCCTACGACCTCCGCGGCCGCAATTGGTCGATGGAGTCCGCCCCCGCGGGTCCGGACGGCCGGGTGACGAAGCCCAGGATCCTCCTGCCGGGAACGGGTCTCGAGCTGCCCTTGCCCCAATAATCTCGACACCCCGCGGCCGTCGCGGATGATACCCGCGATGTCCGCGGCACCTCCGTCAGGCGTGGTCCGGGTCGAGTCGCTCGCGAAGCACTACGGCCGCAAGCTCGCCGTCCAGGACGTCTCCCTCGAGGTCGCGACCGGCGAGGTCGTGGGCCTGCTCGGCCCCAACGGCGCCGGCAAGACGACCACCTTCTACATGGTCGTCGGCCTCGTGCCCGCCACGCGCGGCAAGGTCCTCCTGGACGGCCGCGACATCACCTCGCTGCCCATGTGGCGCCGCGCTCGCGCCGGCGTGGGCTACCTCCCCCAGGAGGCCTCCGCCTTCCGCAAGCTGACCGCGCGCGAGAACCTCATGGCCGTCCTGGAGACCCTCGGCCTGACGGCCAAGGAGGTCCGCGCCCGCGCCGACGCCCTCCTCGAGGACCTCGGCCTCTCCGCGCTGGCCGGCCAGCCGGCCTACACGCTCTCCGGCGGCGAGCGCCGCCGCCTCGAGATCGCCCGCGCCCTCGCCACCGGCCCGCGCTTCCTGCTGATGGACGAGCCCTTCAGCGGCGTCGACCCCATCTCCGTCGCGGAGGTCCAGGGCATCGTGCGCCGCCTCAAGGAGCGCGGCATCGGCGTCCTCATCACCGACCACAACGTCCGCGAGACCCTCGCCATCGTCGACCGCGCGTACCTCATCCACCAGGGACGCGTCCTCGTCTCCGGCTCGCCCCGCGAGATCCTCGAGAACCCCGACAGCCGCCGCCATTACCTCGGCGACGGCTTCAAGCTCTGAACCCGCCATGCCCGAACCCCAGGAGATCCGTCCGACCGAGCAGGTCTCGGTCCGCGACTTCCACGACACCTACCGCGACCTCCTGCGCCTCGACCTCGTGGCCGGGGACCGCGGCCTCGACAAGGTCATCTCGGAGAAGTCCCTCAACCGCCCGGCGCTCGCGCTGACCGGCTACTTCAAGGAGTTCGCCCACCGCCGCCTCCAGGTGCTCGGCGCCGGCGAGATCGCCTACCTCCAGGACCTCCCTCCCGAGGTCCGCTCCGAGCGCCTCGAGGCCATCCTCCGCCACGACATCCCCGCGCTCGTCATCACCGGCGGGCGCCAGCCCGACGACCTCGTCGTCCGCCTGGCCGAGACCCACGCCGTCCCCCTCTTCCGCACCCAGCTCAAGTCCAAGGACTTCTCCGCCGAGGCGACCGTCCTCCTCGAGGAGAAGTTCGCCCCTCGCGTCGGCATCCACGGCACGCTCGTCGACGTCAAGGGCGTCGGCGTCCTCTTGCGCGGCTCCTCCGGGGTCGGCAAGAGCGAGTGCGCCCTCGCCCTCGTCGAGCGCGGCCACTCCCTCGTGGCCGACGACTACGTGCGCGTCACCCTCGTGGCCGACCGCGAGCTCGTGGGCACCTCCAAGGAGCTCAACCGCGGCTACATGGAGTGCCGCGGCATCGGCATCATCAACGTCGCCTCCATCTTCGGCGTCCGCTCCGTCCGCCGCGAGAAGCGCATCGACCTCGTCCTGACCTTCCGCCTCTGGCAGCCCGGGATGGACGAGGAGCGCACCGGCCTCGACATCGAGTCCTACGAGATCCTCGGCCGCAAGGTGCCCCACATGACGCTGCCCGTCCGTCCGGGGCGCGACATGGCCCGCCTCGCCGAGGTCGCGGCGATGGTCCAGGCCCTCCGCGGGATGGGCCACGACTCCGCCCGCGAGTTCAGCGAGCGCCTGATCCAGCATATGCAGGACCAGCAGGGAGGGAAGG
>CAIPVK010000103.1 GCA_903868455.1 uncultured Opitutia bacterium | reverse complement strand
GAGGGCGGCGACGAAGGCGGCGATGTAGGTCCAGGCCGCGGCGTCGAGCACCTCGGCCGCGCCCTTGTCCTCCTCGCGCGTGAGGAGGCCGGTCGAGAGCAGGGCCTGGCGGGCGCGGGCGGAGGCGTCGAACTCCACCGGCAGGGTGACGAGGGTGAAGAGGGTGATGACGGCGTAGGCGCCGATGGCCAGGTTGAGGATCAGGGCGTTGCCCCCCTGCGAGGCGAGGTAGGCGCCGAGCAGCATGGCGAAGAAGGCGACCTGGTTGGCGACCACGGTCAGGGGGACGAGCGTCGAGCGCATGCGCAGCGGGGCGTAGGCGCGGGCGTGCTGGATGGCGTGTCCGGCCTCGTGGGCGGCGACGCCGAGCGCGGCCACGCTGGCGCCGTCGTGGTTGTCGGCCGAGAGGCGCAGGGTCTTGGTGGAGGGGTCGTAATGGTCGGTCAGGACGCCCTCCGTGCGCTCGATGGTCACGCCCGTCACGCCGGCGGCGCGGAGCAGGCGTTCGGCGGCCTCGGCGCCGGAGACGCCGGAGCGGGAACCGACCTGGCTCCAGCGGGCGAAGGTCGACTTGACCTTCCACTGGGCCCAGAGGCCGAGGAGGAGGGGGACGATCAGGTAGGCGATGAGGTCCATGATGACCGCTAGGTTGGGGCGCGCCGGCGGCGGGCAAGCGGGACCGGCCTACAACCTCGGGGCGGAATTGGAATCGGACGCGCCGGGGCTGGACATCCCGCGGCGGCGGGGGAAGAGTCGGGGCGATGGCCGACCTCCGCATCGCCGACCGCACCTTCCGCAGCCGCCTGCTGACGGGCACGGGCAAGTACGCCTCCGCCGACCAGCTCCGCGCCGTCCTGGACGCGAGCGGGGCCGAGGTCGTCACGGTCGCCGTGAAGCGCGTGCAGTTCGGGCGGCGGGAGGACGACATCCTCTCGGCCCTCGACCCCGCCCGCCATCTCGTCCTGCCCAACACCTCGGGCGTGCGCACCGCCGCCGAGGCCGTCTTCGCCGCCGAGCTCGCGCGCGAGGCGCTCGGCACGAGCTGGCTCAAGCTGGAGATCCACCCCGACCCGAAGTACCTCATGCCCGACCCCGTCGAGACGCTCGCCGCCTGCGAGACGCTCGTGCGCAAGGGCTTCACGGTGCTCCCCTACATCCACGCCGACCCCGTCCTCGCCCGGCGCCTGGAGGAGGTCGGCGCCGCCGCGGTCATGCCGCTCGGCGCGCCCATCGGCTCCAACCAGGGGCTGCGCACGCGCGACTTCCTCCGCATCATCGTCGAGCAGGCGCGCGTGCCGGTGATCGTCGACGCCGGCATCGGCTCGCCCTCGCAGGCGGCCGAGGCCCTCGAGGTCGGCGCCGACGCCGTGCTCGTCAACACGGGCATCGCCTCGGCGGCGGACCCCCTCGCCATGGCGCGCGCCTTCCGCCTCGCGGTCGAGGCAGGCCGGGCCGCGCGCGAGGCGGGCCTCGGCGGCGTCTCCGCGGAGGCGCAGCCGACCTCGCCCCTCACCGGCTTCCTCGCCTGATCCGGGCCTAGGCCCAGGCGGCGCGGGCGGCGGCGGCCAGGCGCTCGGCGGCCGCGCGCGGGTCGGGGTCGCGCGCG
>CAIPVK010000102.1 GCA_903868455.1 uncultured Opitutia bacterium | reverse complement strand
CTGGACACCTCGGGAACCCGCCAGCATAGCTCAGTTGGTAGAGCAGCCGCCTTGTAAGCGGCAGGTCGTCGGTTCGACCCCGACTGCTGGCTCCCCCTGTCGCCTGCCCGATGGTGTAATGGCAGCACGACTGACTCTGACTCAGTCTGTCTAGGTTCGAATCCTAGTCGGGCAACCAGGGGGACCCTCCGACCAAGCCCGCCCCGCGCGCAGGGCCTCCGCCATCCGAGCCACCGGGGCGAGCGCCGCCACGTCGTGGACGCGCAGCATCGAGGCGCCTTCCGCGACGCCCCAGGCCGCGCAGGCCGCGTCGCCGGGCAGGCGTCGGAGCGGGTCGGGCTCCCCGAGCACCTTGCCGAGGGTGGACTTGCGGCTGGTCCCCAGCAGGACGGGCAGGCCGAGCCGCACCAGGTTCGAGAGCCGCCCCGCCAGCTCGAGGTTCTGCGCCGGCGTCTTCCCGAACCCGAAACCCGGGTCGAGCCAGAGCTGGTCGCGCCGCACGCCCGCCTTTTCCGCCGCCTCCACGGCGCGCGCGGCTTCGTCGGCCACCGTCGGCCAGACGGCCTCCCCGGGGGCCATCGCGCGGTTGTGCATCAGGATCCACGGCGCTCCCGTCGCCGCCGCCAGGGGGGCGAGCGAGGGGCGCGAGGGGTCGGCCGGCGCGATGCCTTGGATGTCGTTGAGGATGTCGCCGCCCGCCCCCAGGGCGGCCTCGGCCACCGCAAGGTGTCGGGTGTCGACCGAGATCGGGATGGCGGGGAGGCGCGCCCGGACGGCGCGCAGCGCCGGCAGGAGGCGGTCGGCCTCCTCGCGGGGATCCACCGGGGTCGCGCCCGGGCGGGTCGACTCGGCCCCGAGGTCGAGGACGTCGGCCCCCGCGGCGACCAGTTCGGCGGCCCGTTCGGCCGCGCCCTCGGGGTCGGTCCACCGGCCGCCGTCCGAGAACGAATCGGGCGTCAGGTTGAGGATGCCCATGACGAGCACGCGCGACTTCCAGTCGGGCAGGGGGCGTCCGTGCGGGCTCTTCCAGCTCACCCGGGGTTTCTTTCGCGGTCGGACCGCCTTCGCCAGCACCAAAAGCATTAGCCCTCTTAATGGGCATGATGAGGGCAAACCCCCGCCTATCGAGGGTTTTTGCTGACAATCCCCGCGGATTGATTTCCTAAACTGTCACCTTTCAGCCCATGACGTCCGTCGTCCGCCTGCTCAAGCCCGCCCTGCTCGCCCTCGTCGCCCTCCTCGCGACCGGATGTTCCAAGGCCGATTGGATGGTCCGCCAGTCCGCGATGGACCCGAAGGGGCCCGTCTCGCAGGTGCAGTTCGACGTCTTCATGGCGACCGTCTGGCTCGCCCTCGTCCTCTTCGTCCTCGTCGGCGGCGCGCTGGTCTACGCGGTCGTCCGCTACCGCGAGCGCGCCGGCCAGGCCGACGCCCCGCCTCCCGAGCAGGGCCATGGCAACCCGCTGGTCGAGATCGGCCTGATCATGGCCTCGGTCGCCGCGCTCGTCGTCATCGCCATCCCCACGCTCGAGGCCATCTGGTACATGGAGGAGATCCCCGCCGAGCGGCAGCCCGACTCCAAGCTCGCCGCCTGGTACAAGGGCGCCGTGCCCGCCGAGGCCGCCGACGAGGTCCTGACGGTCGACGTCGTCGGCAAGCAGTGGTGGTTCCGCTTCGAGTACCCGCAGCTCGGCCTCACCCAGGAGACCAAGCGCACCGTCCCCAACGAGCTCGTCATCCCCAAGGGCAAGGTCGTCCGGATCAACCTCCGCTCGGAGGACGTCATCCACTCCTTCTGGGTCCCGAAGATCGCCGGCAAGGTCGACATGATCCCGGGGCGCCGCAACCACATGTGGATCCAGGCCGACCAGGCCGGCCACTACTACGGCCAGTGCGCCGAGTTCTGCGGCGACTCCCACGCCTACATGCTCTTCCGCGTCGTCGTGCTCGAGCCCGCCGCCTTCGCCGCCTGGGTCGAGTCCCAGAAGGCGCCCGCGCCCGAGCCCGCCCCCGGCTCCCTCGCCGCCAAGGGCAAGCAGCTCTTCGCCCAGAAGACCTGCATCATGTGCCACCGCGTGGCCGGCCACTACGAGGCCTCCGCCGGCTTCGGCCCCGACCTCGCCCGCGTGGCCTCGCGCCACACGCTCGCCGGCGCCTGGCTCGACCACCGCGATCCCGCCGCCCAGGCCGCCATCGACGCCAAGGGCGACACCGAGGTCTCGGCGCCCATCGACCCCGCCCTCCAGCGCAGGAATTTCCATGACTGGATCGGCTCCTCCGGCGTCCTCGTCGACGCCGCGGGCAAGCCCCTCATCCCCCAGGACATCAAGCCCGGCAACCGCATGCATTACTACCGCATGTTCAACGTCGCCGGCCTGCGCGAGACCAAGACCACGCTCACGCAGGAGGAGCTCGACGCCATCGTCGAGTACCTGATGACCCTGAAGTGATCCCCCTTTCCGCACCCATCGCCATGGCCCACGCCGCCCACCACGCCCCCGTCGCCGACAAGACCGAGCTCCCGCCCGAGCGGAGCGACATCGGCCTGCTGCGTCCCGACCGCACCACCGGCCTGCTCGACTGGCTCACCACCGTCGACCACAAGAAGATCGGCATCCTCTACGGCGCCTTCGCCATGCTCTTCTTCCTCCTCGGCGGCGTGGAGGCCCTCGCCATCCGCACCCAGCTGGCGGCGCCCGAGAACGCGTTCATCTCCGCGCGCACCTACAACCAGATGTTCACCATGCACGGGACGACCATGATCTTCCTGGGCGTGATGCCGCTCTCCGCGGCCTTCTTCAACTTCCTCGTGCCGCTCCAGATCGGGGCCCGCGACGTCGCCTTCCCCCGGCTCAACGCCTTCTCGCTCTGGACCTTCGTCTTCGGCGCGCTCGCCCTCAACGCCTCCTGGGTCTTCGAGGTCGGCCACCTCGCCGGCTGGTTCAGGGATTTCGCCTGGTACCAGTCGCTGACCTACACCGACTTCGCCCCCGCCAACGGCTGGTTCTCCTACGCGCCGCTCTCCGGCACCTTCGGCCAGGCCGACGCCGCCCTGCACGCCCCCCGCTTCACCGGCGTGGGCACCGACTTCTGGATCATCGGCATCCAGATCCTCGGCGTCGCCTCCCTCGCGGCCTCCTTCAACTTCATCGTCACCATCCTCAACATGCGCGCGCCCGGCATGACGATGATGCGCCTGCCCGTCTTCACCTGGATGACCCTGGTCACCGCCTTCCTCATCATCTTCGCCTTCCCCGCCATCACCGTCGCCCTCATCCAGCTGATGTTCGACCGCACCTTCGGCGCGAACTTCTTCAACCCGACCAACGGCGGCCAGCCCATCCTCTGGCAGCACCTCTTCTGGATCTTCGGCCACCCCGAGGTCTACATCCTCGTCCTCCCCGCGATGGGCATCGTCTCGGAGATCCTGCCCACCTTCTCCAAGAAGCCCCTCTTCGGCTACCCCATCATCGTCTTCTCCGGCGCGGTCATCGGTTTCCTCGGCTTCGCCGTCTGGAGCCACCACATGTTCACCACCGGCCTCGGGCCCATCCCCACCGCCGCGTTCTCCCTCCTGACCATGGCCATCGCCGTCCCCACCGGCGTGAAGATCTTCAACTGGATCGGCACCATCTGGGGCGGCCGCGTCCGCTTCACCCCGCCCATGGTGCTCTCCCTGGGCTTCATCTGGATGTTCATGCTCGGCGGCTTCTCGGGCATCATGCACTCCGCCGCCCCGGCCGACGCGCAGCAGCAGGACACCTACTTCGTCGTCGCGCACTTCCACTACGTCCTCGTCGGCGGCGTCCTGCTCGGCCTGATGGCCGGCCTCTACTTCTGGTTCCCCAAGATCTTCGGCCGCATGCCGAACGCCACCGTGGCCTACGTCGCCTCCGGCCTGGTCATCTTCGGCTTCAACATGGCCTTCGGCCCGATGCACTACCTCGGCCTCGCCGGCCAGCCCCGACGCACCCACACCTACCAGGCCGGCTACGGCTGGGAGGACTGGAACCTCGTCGCCACCATCGGCGCCTTCGTGCTCGGCATCGGCGTCTTCCTCGCCTTCGCCAACCTCGCCTGGACCGCCTTCCGCGGCCGCAGGTGCGAGTCCGACCCCTGGGACGCGCGCACCCTCGAGTGGTCGCTGCCCTCGCCGGTCCCCGCCTACAACTTCGCCCAGACGCCGGTCGTCGCCACGCGCGACGCCTGGTTCGCCCACAAGCACGGCGGCCCCAAGGTCGGCGCGCTGGACGACGGCGGCCCCGCGGGCGTCCACATGCCCTCGCAGTCCTGGATGCCCCTGCTCGCCTCCGCCGGCTTCCTCATCGTGGGACTCGCCGTCCCGATGATGGCCATGGGCATCCCGCACGCCGGCTGGGCCGTCGTGTCCGGCCTCGGCGTCCTCTTCCTCGGGATCTGGCTCTGGGCCCTCGAGGGTCCGGGCGGCTACCAGCTCGTCACGCCCGCCGCGACCCCCTCGCCCGCCCCCGCCCCCGCGGAGGCCGCCCGCTGAACCCTCGCCCCGCAAGCCCCCATGTCCGACCACGCCGCCGCCGCCCCGACCTCCACGGGGATCGACCACAAGAAGCTCATCATGTGGCTGTTCCTCGCCTCGGATTGCATGTTCTTCGGGACGCTGATCTCGACGCACCTGCTCTACCGCAAGCTCTACCCCACCGGCTTCACCGACGCCGAGGGCCACGAGCGCTTCATCCAGAACCTCTTCGACATCGAGCTGACGTCCTTCTCGACGTTCATCCTCCTGATGTCCTCGTTCCTGATGGCGCTCGCCGTCTCGGCCATGCACAAGGGCCAGGTCGCCTCCTTCCGCCGCAACGTCCTCGGGGTGATCGCCTTCGGCCTCGTGTTCCTCGGCTGCCAGGTCTACGAGTTCACCCACTTCTGGCAGAAGGGCCTGACCATCCAGAACAGCGTCTTCGGGTCGACCTTCTACGTCCTGACCGGCACGCACGGCACCCACGTGGCCATCGGCGTCCTCTGGCTCATCCTGCTCTACTTCTACAGCTTCACCGGCCGCCTCCGCGGCCACGGCGGGGCGCTGGACGTCGAGGTCGCCGGCCTCTACTGGCACTTCGTCGACATCGTCTGGATCATCATCTTCACCGTCGTCTACCTCGTCGAGTACCTCGGGCCCAACGGCATCTGGGGCGCCGGCCTCCCCCTGTCCTGACCGCCATGTCCGCCCACGCCGCCTCCCCCGCCGCCGACCGCGCCCTCCTCGCCGAGGAGACGCGCCGCTACCACCACTTCATCACCCTCGCGCTCTGGCTCGCCGTCATCACCGGCGTCGAGATCGTCGCGATCTTCCTCCCGCTCGCCCCCTGGGTCCTCCTCCTCGGCCTCGGCGTGCTCTCGGTGGTCAAGTTCTTCGCCGTCGTGCTCTGGTTCATGCACCTGATCTACGACGCCCGCCTGCTGCTCTGGCTCTTCGTCGCCGGCCTCGCGCTGGCCTGCGCCACCTTCACCGCCCTGGTCGCCCTCTTCTCCTTCGACCGGGTCGACACGCTTTGGTTCGGCTGACGCGAGCGCTCGCCCGGGCCCTCGCCGGGGCCGGGGTCGCCGTCCTCCTCGCGGCCTGCGGGCCCGCGCCCCGCCCGGAGGGCGCGCCTCCCGTCGACCATCGGGCCGCCGTCTGGACGCCCTCCTGGGGGACCGACTCGGGCCTGGCCCTCGGCCGCGACCGCCTCGACCCGCGCCTCGCGCGGCTCGTCGTGCACGTCGGCCACGCCGGCGTCGCGCCCGAGCCCGTCGCCTTCGCCGTCGACTGGCCGTCCGTGGCCGCCTCGGGCCGCCCCGTCGACCTCGGGGTGCTGGTCGGCCGCGGGGCCTACGCGGCGCGCGGCGAGGTCCGCCTGGGTCCCTCCGGCGACCTCCTGGCCGCCGCCCTCGCCGCCGCCCGCGCCGCCGAGGTCCGCGTCACGGGCGTCCATCTCGAGACCGAATGCCCCCCGGGCCGGCTTGAGTCGCTCGCGCGCGCCATCGACACGTTCCGCCTCCGCTTCCCCGGCCTGCGCGTGGGCGCGACCGTCCTGCCGTCCCAGCTCCGCGAGCCCGGCATCGCCGAGCTCGCCGCGTCGGCCGACGTCCTGACCGTCAACCTCATGCGCGGCATGGTCCTCGGCGGCGACCCCGCCCTGCCGGACCCCGAGGCGCTCGATCTCCTGTTCGCCGACATCGCCGCGCTCGGCCGCCCCGCGCGACTGGGCATCCCGATCTCCGCCCACTACGCCTGCCTCGACGAGGCCGGGACCGAGGTGGGCCGCGTGCTCGTCGGCATCCGCCCGCCTCCCGGCACCGCGCGCGTGCGCCTGCTCGCCCCCGATCCCGAGGCCGTCGCCCGCGTCGCCCGCCGCCTGGCCAGCCACGGGCCGGCCAACCTCGGGGGCGCCGACTGGTTCCGCCTGCCCATCCCGGGCGAGGCCGGCGTCTGGTCCGCCGAGGGCCTGCGCGCCGCGCTCGACGGACGCTCGCCGCCGCGCCACCTCGAGGCGCGCGTCGAGGAGACCGAGGACGACGCGACGCGGCGCATCCTCCTCGTCAACTCCGGCGCCCTGCCGATGGCCCCGGCCGAGGTCCTCGTTTCCTGGCGGCAGGGCGACGCCGGCGCCTGCGACGGCCTCGGCGGCCACGAGCTCCTCGCGCCCTCTCCCGGCGGCTTCCGCCTGCGCCCCCTTCCGAGCTCGGCCGCCCTCGCCCCCGGCGAGGCCCGGCTGGTCGGCTGGGTCAGGTTCGACGACACGCCGACCGAGATCGAGGCCCGCCTCGCCGACCGCTGAGCCCATGACGCTGCCGCTCCACTGGCACACCGAGCCCCTGCTGGTGCTGACCGTCGTCGCGGCGGTCTGGCTGCACGCGATCGCCTGCGGTCCCTTGCGCGCGCGGCTCGCCCCGGGCACCCCCTACCCCGTCGGGGCGGCCGTCCGCTACCACCTCGGCGTCCTCGCCGCCTACCTCGCGGTGGGCTCGCCGCTCGACCAGGTCGGCGAGGCCTACCTGTTCTCGGCCCACATGCTGCAGCACATGCTGCTCATCTACGTCGCCGCCCCGCTCATCGCCTCCGGGATCCCGCCCGAGCTGCTCGACCCCTGGCTCGCGCGCTCGCCCCGCGCCCGGCGCGCGCTCGGCCTCGCGACCCACCCCGTGGTCGCGGCCGGCGTCTTCACCCTCGTCTTCTCCTGCTGGCATTTCCCCGAGCTCTACGAATGGGCCCTGGCGGACCGCACGGTCCACGTCATCGAGCACTGGACGGTCTTCCTGCCCGCCCTCCTGCTCGCGTGGCCCTTGGTCAGCCGCTCCCGCGCGCTGCCGCCGCTCACCCACGGCAAGGCCATCCTCTACTCCGTGGCCCTGATGGTCGCCGACCTCCCGCTGTGGGCCGCGCTCATCTTCGGCGACCAGCCCGTCTACGACACCTATCGCCTCGCCCCGCGCCTGCTCGACCTCGATCCCCTCCAGGACCAGGTCCTGGGCGCGGCCTGCATGAAGCTCTTCAACGAGGGCTTCTCGCTCTGGCACATGGCCTTCGCCTTCATGGCCTGGTACCGGGCCGAGCGCTGAGCCTCAGCGCGCCGAGGCGCGGCGGAAGAGCCAGGCGCCGAGCGCGGCCACGGCCAAGGTCGGGGCCCAGGCCAGCAGGGCGGGCGGCGCGGCGGTCGACGGGATCCAGCCGGCCGCGGCGGTCAGCAGGTAGTGGCCGAGCGCCACGGCCAGGCCGAGGCCGGCGTTGGCCAGCGTCTCGCTGCGGCCGACCCGCAGGGAGAGCGGGATGGCCAGCGCGGCGAGGGCGAGGATGGCGGCGGCGCCGGCGAGGTGCGCGTGCAGCTGGCGCGCGGCGTCGAGGCGGGAGCGCTCGCGCGTCGCCGCGTCGGCGTCCGGGGCGACATCCCAGCCGTCGCGCGCGGCGCCGAGCAGCTCGGACGTGGTCAGCCAGCGCAGCTTGCGACGCCCCTCCTGGGCCGCGCCGAGCGGGATCACCGTCTCGGCGCGCTCGAGGCTGGCGTAGGTCGAGGCGCGGGACTCGCCGCCCGAGCGGCGGTCCACCCGCACGTCGCGCGCGTCGATGACGAGGCGCCGGCCGCCCGCGTCGTCCTCCGCGAGCCGCGCGGTCGCCTCGCGCGCGTGCAGGCTCTGCGTGATGCGCCCGGCGCCGTCCACCCGCCAGAGCGCGAGGTCCGTCAGCTTGTCGCCGTCGCGCCCGCCCGCCCGCAGGACCGCGCCGGGGAAGGCCCGGCAGAGCTCGCCCGGGACGATGGCCGCGACGGGGTTGCGCTCGGCCGCCCCGCGCAGCAGGTCGCGGTAGGCGGTGTTGGCCCGCGGCGCCACCTCGAGGTTGACGGCGGCGGCGGCGAGGGACAGCAGGCCCGCGAGGAGGAGCGCGGGCGCCGCGATGCGCCCGAGCGACACGCCCCCCGCGCGCATCGCGGTCAGCTCGTTCTGCGCGCCGAGCCGGCCGAAGGCGATGAGGATGCCGGTCAGGACGCCGAGGGGCAGGGCGTAGGGGACGACCCCCGGCATGACCAGGGCGACAAGCTCGGCGGCCTGCAGGGCGGTCATCCGGCCCGAGGCCACCTCGCCCGCGATCTGCTTCACCACGTTGCCCGCGCTCAGCACGAACACGCCGCCGCCGGTGGCGGCGGCCGTCGCGGCCGCCACCTCGCCGAGCACGAGGCGGTCGAGGAGGCGCACGCGCCGACCCTAGGCGCGGCGGCCGCGGGGGCGAGGAAAACCGCTCAGGGCGAGGCCGGGTCGAGCGAGCGGGGAGGCCCCTCGTCCGCCACCGGCTCGAGCGCGGCGAGCCGCACCCAGCCGACCTGCCCGCCCGCCAGCTCGACGCGCGCGTGGCCGTTGAGCGTCCGCCCCACGCGGGCGACGTCGCCCTCGCCGAGGAGGAGCAGCGGCTCGCCGAGGGCGGTCGGCGTGAGCTTCAGCGGCTCGTCCGGCAGCCGGTTCACGGCCCGGTGGTGGATCGACCAGCAGCCCCAGAGCGCCGGCGCGGCCAGGGCGAGCGCGGTGGCGGCGACGAGCGCCACGCGGTGGTGCGCGTCGCCCATCCGCCGGCGGCGCAGGCGGGGAAGCGCCCAGGCGATCACCCAGGCCCAGCCCGCGGCGGCCGCGAGCGCGATCCAGGCGTCCGCCTCCATCAGCGCGGCGTAGCGCTCGTGCCAGCGCGCGGCCGGGCGGTCGACGCCGCCGACCGCCGAGGCGTGGGCGACGCCGGCGCGCGCGACCGGGTCGCGCGGGTCCATGACGAGCGCGCGTTCCCAGCAGACCATCGCGCGGCCCTTGCGCCCGAGCCGCCACTCGGCGTTCCCCATCGCGGCCAGCGAGGCGGCGTCGACCCCGCGCTCGGCGGCCAGGGCCGACCAGGCCTCGAGGGCGCCGGCGTTGTCGCCCGCCTCGTAGGCGCGCAGCGCCTCGGCATGGCGCTCCTCCCAGCCGGAGGCGGGGCAGGACGCGGCGAGCGCGAGCAGCGGCAGGAGGATCAGGCGCATAGGCGTTCCTCCATCCTGAGGAGGGCGGCGGCGAGCGCCGCGCGCTCGGCGGGGTCGGGCCCGGGCTCGGAAGCCGGCGCGCCGCCGAAGCGGTCGCCCTCGAGCCGTCGGAAGCAGGCGCGGATCGCGCCGGCCTCGGCCGCGCCCTCGCCCAGCGCCCGGACCACGTCCTCCGCGATGAGGGCGGCGTCCTCGCCTTCGAGCAAGGGGGCGGCCGCGGCGCGCAGGCCCTCGGCCGCGGCGCGGTCCGCCGCGGCTCCGGCGAGCCGCGCCAGCCGTCGTCGCGCGCG
>CAIPVK010000101.1 GCA_903868455.1 uncultured Opitutia bacterium | reverse complement strand
GGTCGTCATGATGAAGTGGTGGAAGGGCCGCCCCTCGGCGTGGGCGCGGTCGGCCTCCGCCACGGACCAGGCGAAGGCGTCCTCGTCGCAGGCGCCCCAGGCGTTGGCGAAGCCCGGCCTGACGCCGCGCGCCTCCTGGGCCGGCCGGTCGACCACGCGGTAGCCGTTGGCCGAGAAGAAGTAGCTCATATTGTCGAAGAACCCGTCGCCGCCGTAGATGAAGGCGGTGTCGTAGCCGTTCCCGGCGAGCGCGGAGCCAAGGGTCCCCAGGCGCTCGCAGCCGTCGCGCCGGAGCACGGACTGGCCGGGGATGGGCGGGATGGAGAGCGTGAGCGCCTCCATGCCGCGCACCGTGCGCGTGCCGCCGGCGAAGGCGTTGGAGAACCAGAGGGACTCCCGCGAGAGGCGGTCGAGGTTGGGCGTGAGGCCGAGCTTGGCGTAGTCGGCGCCGTCCTCCGGGTCGACCACGCCGAAGGCGCCGACATACTTGGCGCTCAGGCTCTCGACGGTGATCTGGATGACGTTGAGACGCCGGGGGTGGGCCGAGGCCGGCACGGCGCACCGGACGTCCTTGCCGTTGAGCGGGACGCCGTCCGCCGCCAGCTCGCGGCGCAGCTCGCCGACCGGGTCGGCGCCGGAGACGTAGAACTGGGACCACGGCAGGCGGTTCGACCAGAAGGCGGCGAGGAAGGCGTACTCGCCGTTCTTGCCGAGCTCGGTCTCGACGACGTTGGCGCGCTCGGGCTGGAGCGAGCCCATGTGACGCAGCCCGGCGACGAGCTCCTCGGCGACCCCGGCCGAGACCCCGGTCGAGCGCGTGTCATGCCGGCCCACGCCCCACGCGACGGCGAGGAGCAGCGCCAAGACCGAGCTCAGCCCGGCGGGGAAGGCCCAACGGGCGCGGCCGACCGCCGGGCAAGGCGCGCCATCGCAGGCCAGACCGGCGCGCCGGAGCGCGAGGAAGGCGCCCGCGACCAGCGCGGTGACGCCGGCCAATATGGCCGGGAGGGGGTAGGACTGGTGGATGTTGGCGACGACCTCGGTGGTGTAGACCAGGTAGTCGACCGCGATGAAGTTGAAGCGCACCCCGAACTCGGCCCAGAACAGGATCTCGGACACCTTGAAGAAGGTCAGGAGCCAGAGCCCGCCGCACCAGGCGAGGTGAAGGGGGAGGGAACGCCAACCCGACCACCAGGCGGACGGCCAGAGCGCCCCGAGCCAGGCCAGGGGCAGGGCGAACACGGCGGCCATCGCGAGGTCGAAGCCTAGGCCCGCGACGAGGGCGCCCAGGGTGCCGAGGCCCCCGTCGACGGCGCCGGCGCTGGCGACCAAGAGGCCCAGGCGAAGCGCCTGGCAGAGGACGACATAGCCCAAGGCGAGCAACACCCCGGGCCGGAGACGGCAGGGCACCTTACGAAGCGCGGACAAGACCATGGGGCCATCTAAGGGCGTCGCCGCCCCCCTTACAAGGTCAGGGAACGGGGTCCTCGCCGCAGCCGCCCCAGGGATTGCACCGCCCGATCCGCCGCAGGGCGAGCCAGGCGCCCCAGCGGGCGCCATGGCGCCGGATGGCCTCGGCCGCGTAGGCCGAGCAGGTGGGGTGAAAACGGCAGCCCGAGCCGGGCACGACGGCGTGGAGGGCCCGCGACAGGAAGCGGGCGTAGAACGCCACGGCGCCGAGCATCAGGCGGGCCGGAAGGGACGGCCGGGCAGTCTCAGGCATCGAGCGCGGCGCGGGCGCGGGCGAGCCCCTCGCGCAGGGAGGCCACAAGCCGGACGAGCGGCTGGGCGGGAAGCGAGCGCCGGGCGACGAGGACGACATCCCAACCGGCGGGGACCTCGGGACCGACCGCGCGGAACGCCTCCCTCAGGAGCCGCTTGGCCCGGTTGCGGTCGACCGCCTTGGCGAGCTGCTTCTTGGCGACGACGATGCCCAGTCGCGCGGGAAGGTCGGCCGGCGAGCGGCCGGCGTTCAAAAAGAAGGACCCGCACTCCAGGCGGACACCTTTGGAGCGAAGCCGGTCAAAATCCCCCTGGAGGCGGAGGCGCCGCTCCCGGGGAAGGCGCATGGGGCGCTCAGACCTTGGTCAGCTGCTTGCGACCGGTCCGGCGACGGTTGCGGAGCACCTTGCGGCCGCCCTTGGTCTTCTTGCGGGCGCGGAAGCCGACCTTGCGGGCGCGGGCGATCTTGGAAGGGCGATAGGTGGGTTGCATGG
>CAIPVK010000100.1 GCA_903868455.1 uncultured Opitutia bacterium | reverse complement strand
CGCCGCTCCCGCCGCGTAGGCGACGCCGAGCGGCACCCGGCGGCGGACCTCCGGGACGCCCGCGCCGCGGAGCAGGCGGTTGACGAACTCCCACAGCGGCACGGGCTCGCCCTGCGAGAGGAAGTAGGGGCGGCCGGCGGCGCGGCCCGCGCGCAGGGCGTCGAGCGCGCCGAGGTGCGCGTCCGCCGCGGTGGCCACGTGGGTGACGTCCACCCGGTTCGCCCCGTCGCCCACGATCCGCAGCCGGCCCGCCCGCGCCCGGGCGAGGACGCGCGGGAAGAGGTGGGGGTCGCCGGCGCCCCAGATGAGGTGGGGCCGCAGCGCGGTGACGCGGAGGTCGGGCCCGCTGGCGGCGAGGGCGAGGCGCTCGGCCTCGGCCTTGGTGCGTGCGTAGTGGCAGAGCCAGCCCGAGCCGTAGGGCAGGGACTCGTCGGCCCCGCGGAAGGGCCCGCCGTCGAAGACCACGCTCGGCGTGCTGGTGTGCACGAGGTCGCGCACGCCCTCGGCGCGGCAGGCCTCGACCACCGCGCGCGTGCCGCCGATGTTGGCGCGCTCATAGTCCGAGGCGCGCCCCCAGACGCCGGCCTTGGCCGCGACGTGGAAGACGGCGGCGCAGCCGCGGACCGCCGCGCGCGCGTGGGCGGGGTCGGCGACGTCGCCCGCGACGAACTCGACGCCGAGGGCCGCGAGCCCGGGGCGCGGCGTGCGCCCGGTGGCCCGGACGCGCCAGCCGCGGGCGAGGCAGCGCTCGGCCACGGCGCGGCCGAGGAAGCCGCCGCCGCCGGTCACGAGGACGAGGTCCGCGGCCATGTCAGTCCCAGGCCTCCCGCCCGTCCCGGTCGCCGTCCCGGGGCGCGTCCTTCCCCGCCCAGTGGCGCGCGAGCGCCAGGCGGTGCACCTTGGCGTTGTGCCGGCGGTCCACCGGCAGGGCCCGCTGGAAGACCACCGCGCGCACGCGCGTGGAGAGCGGGTTCATGCCCGCGTGCGCGCGGAGCTCGGCCGCGAGGTTCGCCGCCTCGACGTCGCGCGAGGGGAACTCGCGCGGCTCCACCACGAGCACGGGGCGCTGGCGCCCCGGGGCGCCGAGCCCCACCAGCGCGCAGCGGCGGACCTTGGGGTGGTCGGCGAACGCGGGCTCGACCGACTCCGTGGTGAGCGCGCCCGCCGTGTCGCGCACGAGCTCGGCCTTGCGGCCATGGAACCAGAGGCGGCCCTTGGCGTCGAGCGCCCCGAGGTCCCCCATGCGGTGCCAGGTGCGCCCGGACGCGTCGCGGACCTTCGCCAGGCGCGTGGCCTCGGGCAGTCCGTCGTACTCGCGCGTGACCGTCGGGCCCGTGACGGCGACCTCGCCGACCTCGCCGGGCGCGCAGGCCTCGGCGGCCTCGAGGCTCGCCATCGGGCCGTCCGTCGCCCGCAGGATGCGCACCTCGACGCCCGGCGCCGGCTTGCCCACGCAGGTCCCGCGCCCGGCGCGGGCGCCGTCGCCCGTCTCGCGGAGGATCTCGCCCGCCTCGAGCGTCGCCACCGGCAGGCACTCGGTCGCGCCGTAGGGCGTGTGGATCGCCGCGTTGGGCGCGAGGCGGCGCAGGCGGGCGAGCAGCCCCGGCGGCACGGGCGCGCCGGCGGTCAGGATGAGCCGCAGCGCGGGCAGGCGCGCGTCCTGTCGCTCCGCCGCGCGGGCGACGAGGTCCCAGAGCGTCGGCGAGCCGAAGGCGCTCGTCACGCCCTCGCGGGCCATCGTCCGCAGCAGCACCCGCGGGTCGGCCGCCGCGGGCCGGGCCGGGTCGAGGCGAGGCGTCACCGTGGCCTGTCCGAGAGCGGGGTTGAGCACGGAGAAGGCCGCCAGCAGCGGGAAGTCGATGTCGCCGGGGCCCATGCCGTAGAGGCGGCGGACGAGCCCGACCTGGGCCCCGAGCATCCCGTGGGTCAGGCGCACGCCCTTCGGCGAGCCGGTCGAGCCGGAGGTGAAGGCGATGGCGGCGAGGTCGTCCTCGCCGACGGGCTCGATGCGGCCGGGCACGGGCGAGTCCGCCGCGGCGAGGGTCCTCGCCCAGTCCCCCGACTCCACGTCGAGCCGCGTCCGGAGCGTCCGGAACGCCCGGAGCGGCAGCCGGCTCAGCCAACAGGCCTTGCGGATGCCGAGGAGGGCGTCGGGTCGGCTGCGCTCG
>CAIPVK010000099.1 GCA_903868455.1 uncultured Opitutia bacterium | reverse complement strand
GGGCCCCTGCTTCATCGGCTTCGCCATCGGCGAGTCCCTCGGCGCGTCCGCCCTCCGCATCTGCGGCGGCATCTTCACCAAGATCGCCGACATCGGCGCGGACCTGATGAAGATCGTCTTCAAGCTGCCCGAGGACGACCCCCGCAACCCCGGCGTCATCGCCGACTGCACGGGCGACAACGCCGGCGACTCCGTCGGCCCGACCGCCGACGGCTTCGAGACCTACGGCGTGACCGGCGTGGCGCTCATCGCCTTCCTCGCCATCGCCCTCGCGGCCAACCCCGCCCTCTGCGCCATCCTCATCGTCTGGCTCTTCGCCATGCGCATCCTCATGGTCGGCACCGCGGTGGCCTCGTACTGGATCAACGACCTCGCGAGCAAGGCCATCTGGGGCAAGTCGCGCGACTTCAACCTCGAGCAGCCCCTCACGAACCTCGTCTGGGTGACCTCGCTCGTGTCCATCGCCGCCACCTACTGGGCGAGCCACGCCCTCCTCGCGGGCAAGGCCGGCGTGCACGCCGACCTCTGGTGGGTGCTCTCGACCATCATCTCCCTCGGCACGGTGGCCGGCGCCCTCATCCCCGAGTTCACCAAGGTCTTCACCTCGACCGAGAGCCGCCACGTCTCCGAGGTCGTGACCTCCTCCAACCAGGGCGGCGCCTCGCTGAACATCCTCTCCGGCATGGTCGCGGGCAACTTCTCCGCCTTCTGGACCGGCCTCTGCATCCTCGTCCTGATGCTCGGCGCCTACCTGCTCTCGAACCAGCCCGCCGTGGCCCAGCTGATGCCCGGCTTCGCCTTCGCCGCGCCCATCTTCGCCTTCGGCCTGGTGGCCTTCGGGTTCCTCGGCATGGGCCCGGTGACCATCGCGGTCGACTCCTTCGGCCCGGTGACCGACAACGCCCAGTCCGTCTACGAGCTCTCCCGCATCGAGTCCCGGGAGGGCGTCGCCGCCGAGATCGAGCGCGACTTCGGCTTCCGCCCCGACTTCGAGTCTGCCAAGCACCAGCTGGAGAAGGGCGACGGCGCGGGCAACACCTTCAAGGCCACGGCCAAGCCGGTGCTCATCGGCACGGCGGTGGTCGGCGCGACGACCATGGTCTTCGGCATCATCATGATGCTCAAGGGGCACTACCAGGCGGCGGGCGTCGACGTCCTCGAGCGGCTCTCGCTCGTCCACCCCGAGGCCCTGATGGGCCTGCTCATGGGCGGCGCGGTCATCTACTGGTTCACCGGCGCCTCCACCCAGGCGGTGGTGACCGGCGCCTACCGCGCGGTGGTCTACATCAAGGAGAACATGCGCCTCGACGCGGCCACCGCCGCGACCGAGTCCTCCAAGGAGGTCGTGCGCATCTGCACCCAGTACGCGCAGAAGGGGATGACCAACATCTTCGTCGCCATCTTCTGCCTCGCCCTGGGCCTGGCCTTCCTCGACCCGTTCTTCTTCATCGGCTACCTCGTCGGCATCGCCTTCTTCGGCCTCTACCAGGCCATCTTCATGGCCAACGCGGGCGGCGCGTGGGACAACGCCAAGAAGATCGTCGAGGTCGACCTCAAGGCCAAGGGCACGCCGCTCCACGCCGCGACCGTGGTGGGCGACACCGTGGGCGACCCCTTCAAGGACACCTCCTCGGTCTCGCTCAACCCCGTGATCAAGTTCACCACCCTCTTCGGCCTGCTCGCCGTGGAGATCGCCGTGAACCTGCCCTCGGGCACGGCCAAGGCCATCGGGTCGGCCATCGTCGCCGTCGGCCTCGTCTTCGTGTACCGCAGCTTCTACGGGATGCGCATCCCCGTCGACGGCAAGGGCGCCTGAGGACGCCGCGGATCGACCCCCGAGGGGCCGGCGCGAGCCGGCCCCTCCGCTTTCCTATGACGCGACGGCGGCTGGACGGCGCGGCCCGGCGCGGCCATCCGGACGGCATGGCCCACGTCCTCCTCCACCTCCCCCACGCCTCCCGCTACATCCCGCTCGCCGAGCGCGCCGGTCTCGCCGTCGACGACGCCGAGCTGGAGCGGCAGCACGTCGCCCTCGTCGACGACCGCACCGACGAGCTCTTCGCCCCCGTCGAGGCCCTCGGCGTGACCACCGTCGCCGCCACCGTCTCCCGGCTGGTGGCCGACGTCGAGCGCCACCGCGACGACGCCCTCGAGCCGGCCGCCGCGCTCGGCATGGGCGCCGTCTACTCCCGCGGCGTCGGCAACGTCCCCCTCCGGCCCAACCTCGACGCCTGGGAGCGGGAGCGGCTCCTCCGGACCTGGTACGATCCCCACCACGCCCGGCTGGACCAGGTCGTCGCCGCCATCCGCAGGGAATCCACCTCCTGCGTCCTGGTCGACGCCCACAGCTACCCCCGGGAACGGCTTCCGACCGAGCTCGAGGGCGCC
>CAIPVK010000098.1 GCA_903868455.1 uncultured Opitutia bacterium | reverse complement strand
GAAGGTGGGCGTGGGCAGGCCGTGGGTGTCGCGCATGCGGCGCGCGAGGCGGATGAGCGGGACGTAGGAGCGGAAGGGGACGACGATGTCCTCGTTGAGCTTGGCGTCGCCCAGCAGGTACATGGCCTGGGAGCAGGTGCGTCGGATGTGCCAGAGCGCCTCGGCCTCGGCCGGGTCCTCCGTCTCGCGGCCGGCCAGGGCCCGTCCCGCGTGCCAGGCCCGCACCTTGGCGGCGTCGTCGGCCACGGCGGCGGGGTGGCCGTCGAGCTCGAGCAGGAGCAGGGCGGGGTCCGCCTCGCCGCCCGCGTCGGCCGGCGCGAAGACCTCGCGGCCGTTGCGCCGCTGGGCCACCGCGACCGTCTGCCGGTCGAGGAACTCGAAGACCGAGGGCTGCACGCGCGCGGTCATGAGGTCGGCCGCCGCCTGCAGCGCGTCCTCGTCCGTCCGGAACGCGAGCAGGAAGGTGCGGCGCGCCTGCGGCAGGGGCGTCAGCCGCAGCCAGGCCTTGGTCACGATGCCCAGCGTGCCCTCCGCCCCGACCCAGAGGTCGCGCAGGTTGTAGCCGCTGACGAACTTGCGCAGGGGGGCGGACCAGCGGACGAGCTCGCCCGTGGGCAGCAGGCCCTCGAGGGCGAGGACGTGGTCGCGCACCACGCCGTACTTGGCGGCGCGCAGCCCGCCCGCGTTGGTCGCGATGTTGCCCCCGATGCTGCAGTGGTGGAGGGACGACGGGTCGGGCGGGAAGAACAGCCCGTGCGGCGCCGCCCGCTCGTTGATCGCCGCCGTGATCGCGCCCGGGCCCACGCACGCGACGGACGACCGCGGGTCGATCTCGATCGTGTCCCAGGCCTCGAGGTGGACGACCCAGCCGCC
The DNA here is from genome assembly GCA_903868455.1 of uncultured Opitutia bacterium. GTDB lineage: Bacteria > Verrucomicrobiota > Verrucomicrobiia > Opitutales > UBA953 > UBA8828. Next base: position 14,041 of record CAIPVK010000098.1, on the reverse strand, counting down.
GCGGATGGGGGCGCTCGCCCCGGTGTTGCCCGTGCCGCGGCCGCGCACGGTGACCGGGACGCGCCGCTCGTTGGCCAGGCGCAGGACCTCCTGCAGCGCGGGGACGTCCGCCGGGCGGACCACCGCCTCGGGCATGAAGCTGTAGCGGGTGTTGTCCATCGACGCGGCGCGGCACGCCGCCTCGTCCACGCTCACCTGGCCGCCCAGCCGGCGGACGAGCTCGGCGGTGGCCTCGGGATGGGTCGCGCGCGGGAGGGACATGCCTCCCACCTAGGCGGGTCAGCCCAGTTCCGCAAGCCACGCCGCGGCCTCGGCGTCGGAGGGCATGCGCCAGTCGCCGCGGGGCGAGAGCGCCACCGAGCCCACCTTCGGGCCGTCGGGCAGGGCGGAGCGCTTGTACTGCTGGGCGAAGAATCGGGTCAGGAAGAGCCTCAGCCAGCGGCGCAGGGCCTCGGGCTCGTGCTTCCCGGCGAAGGCGTGCTCGGCCAGCAGGAGGACCTTGGAGGGGCGGCAGGCCCCGCGCACGAGGTGGAAGAGGAAGAAGTCGTGGAGCTCGTAGGGCCCGACGATGTGCTCGGTCTGCTGCGCGATCGAGCCGTCCGCTCCCGGCGGCAGCAGCTCGGGGCTGACGGGCGTCGCCACGATGTCCTCGAGGATCGCCCGCGTCTCCCCGACGTGGCGGGTGTGGGCCGCCCAGCCGACGAGGTGGCGCACCAGGGTCTTGGGCACGCCGACGTTCACATGGTACATCGACATGTGGTCGGCGTTGAAGGTGCACCAGCCGAGGGCGGCCTCGGAGAGGTCGCCCGTGCCGACCACGAAGCCGCCGCCCTGGTTGGCCAGGTCCATGAGGATCTGGGTGCGCTCGCGGGCCTGGGCGTTCTCGAAGGTGACGTCGTGCCGCCCGGGCGGATGGGAGAGGTCCCTCAGGTGCTGCTCGACCGCGGCGCCGATGGGGATCTCGCGCGCGGTCACACCGGTCGCGGCCATCAGCCGGCGGGCGTTGAGCAGGGTGCGCGCGCTGGTGCCGGGGCCGGGCAGGGTGACCCCGAGGATGCCCTTGGGGTCGAGCCCGAGGCGGCCGAAGGCCTCGAGGCAGGCGAGCAGGGCGAGGGTGGAGTCGAGGCCGCCCGAGATGCCGAGCACGACCTGGCGCGCGCCGGTGTGGCGGAGGCGCCGGGCGAGGCCGGTGGACTGGATGGCGAAGATCTCCTGGCAATGCTCGTCGCGCCGGGCGGCGTCGCTCGGCACGAAGGGATGCTGGGAGTAGCGGCGGCGCAGGCGCGGGGCGTGGCCCGCGGGGTGGCCGAGCTCGAAGGCGACCTCGCGGACGGTCGGGGCGGGGGCGCCGAAGAAGGTGCTGTTGCGGCGGCGCTCGGCGGCGAGGCGCTCGACGTCCACCTGCGAGACGAGCAGGGCGTGGTCGAAGCGGAAGCGCTCGGACTCGCCGAGCAGGACGCCGTTCTCGGCGATCAGCCCGTGGCCGCTGTAGACGACGTCGGTCGTCGACTCGCCCGCGCCGGCCGAGGCGTAGACGTAGGCCGCCAGGCAGCGGGCCGACTGGTTGCGCACCAGCTCGCGGCGGTAGGCCGCCTTGCCGAGGAGCTCGTCGCTCGCCGACAGGTTGGCCAGGACGGTCGCGCCGGCCAGGGCGAGGCCGCCGCTCGGCGGCTCGGTCGCCCAGAGGTCCTCGCAGATCTCGACGCCGAGGACGCAGTCGGGGAGGTCGGAGGCGCGGAAGACGAGGTCCGTGCCGAACGGGACGCCGCCCAGGGCGGGCAGGTCGCGGCGGGTCGCGACGCGCGAGGAGGCGAACCAGCGCTGCTCGTAGAACTCGCCCGTGTTGGGCAGGTGCGTCTTGGGCACGACCCCGAGGACGCGCCCTCGCGAGACGACGGCCGCGCAGTTGTAGAGGCGGCCGTCGACCTCGACCGGCAGGCCGACCACCGCGGTGATGCCCAGGCGCGCGGTGCCCTCCGCGACCTTGGCGAGGCCCTCGAGCGCGGCGGCGAGCAGGGCGCGGTGGCCGAGCAGGTCCCCGACGCTGTAGCCGGTCAGGCCGAGCTCCGGGAAGACGGCGATCTCCGCCCCCTCGGCCGCGACCTTCTCCATGGCCTGGAGGGTGAGCTGGGCGTTGCCGGCCGGGTCCCCGAGGCGCAGGGAGGGGGAGACCGCGGCGACGGTCACGAAGCCGTGCTGGTGCAGGCGCTTCGGCATGGCCTGCCAGTCTCCCGCGCGCGTCGGGGGTGGCAACCCGAAAGCCCGGCCCATGGGCGGGCTGCCGGCATGAAAAAGCCCGCTTTCGCGGGCGATTTCCGGGGCGCTCGGCCGGTCACTCCGGCTCGGCGGTGGCGAAGGTGACGTTGCTGACCTCGGCCTTGGCGAGCACGTCGAGGACGTTGACGACGCGCTCGTAGCGGGCGGTCTCCTCGGCCTGGACGGTGACGAGCAGCTTGGTCTTGCCGCTGTCGGCGTTCTGCCGGGCCCGCATCATCTCCTGGTAGAGCTGGTTGAGCTCCTTGTCGGTCGGGGTCGAGATGGGCTCGTCGTTGAGCGAGACCTGGCCGTTCTCGGCCACGGCGATGGTCAGCTCGTCGGGCATCTCGGTCTCCTGGGCGGTCTCCACGTTGCCGGGGAGGGTCGTCTTGAGCTCGTGCTCCACCTTCACGGCGCCGGCCATGACCATGAAGAAGAGCATGATGACGAAGACGACGTCGATCATGGGGGCGATCTGGAAGCCGACGTCGGGGTTGGTCACCCCCTTGGCGCGATCCTTGGCCATGTCAGTATTCGTTGTTCAGCCCGGAGAAGGCGATGTTGTCGATGCCCGCCTCGGCGCCCCACTCGAGGGCCTTGGAGATGAACTTGGCGTGGCATTCCTTGTCGGCGCGGATGAGGAGCCGGAAGTCCTTGTTGTTGCCCTTGCGCGCGGCGAGCTCGCGGGCGATGCCCTCCTTGTCGTTCGGGTCGAGCTCGCGGTCGTCCAGCTTGTACCTGGCCTGGCCGGTGGTCTTGTCCCACGAGATGTTGATCAGCCCCGCCGCGGCCTTGTCGTCCCGCTTCTTGCCGTGGACGGCGAGGGGGAGCTGGATGTTCTTGTCGACCTTCAGGACCTGGGCCGAGGTGATCGACATGAAGAAGACGAGCAGCACCATCAGGACGTCGATCATCGGCGCCACCTGGAACTCGGGTTCCCCGTCCCCGCCTCCGCCTCCGCCTGCCATGGTGCCGGGCTTGGGGGGTTAGGCCTGGGGCTGGTCGGCCGCGGGGGCGTTCCAGACCGGTGCGGCGGCGATGGGGGCCTCGGCGCCGATCTCGTCGATCTTGCCGGCCATCTCGTCGTACGGGAAGGCGCGGAAGCGGGCCTGGGCGAGCTCGTTGAGGTCGTGGATGTTGCCGGCCACGCGGTTGCGGATGAGGTAGTAGAAGATGAAGGCCGGGATGGCGACGGCCAGGCCGGAGGCGGTGGCCACGAGCACCTCGCCGATGGCGCCGGCGAGCTTGGAGGGGTCGCCCACGCCGGAGGTGCCGAGGGTCGAGAAGGCGTTCATCATGCCGCCGACCGTGCCGACGAGGCCGATCATCGGGGTGCAGACCCCGATGACGGACAGGTAGGAGATGCGGCCCTGCATGTCGCCGTTGAGGCGGTTGATCTCGGAGAAGATGGCCTCCTCGGTCATCTCCTTGCCCTCGGGGGCCATGCGGAGGCCGGCGCGCATGACGTCGGCGAAGGGCGAGACCACGGACTGGGTGTAGGTGTAGGCGCCGCGGTAGTCGCCGGCGCGGAAGAAGGCGTCGACCTGGTCGACCTGCTCCTTGGGGTAGGCGAACTTCGGGGCGGTCTTCATGTAGCCGTCGATGATCAGCCAGACCATCAGCATCGAGGCGATGAGGAGGGGGTACATCACCCAGCCGCCCTCGTGGAAGACCTCCATCAGGGTCTTCTCGTGGACGCCGGGGGCGGCGGCTTCCTGGGCGCGGAGCAGGCCGGTGGTGAGGGCCAGGGCGAGGGCGGTGCGGAACGTGGGGGTCATGGTCGGGGGTTTAGGGGGTTCGGGGAAGGGTTGCAAGGGCGCTTACTCGCCCCCGGTCTCGGCGGGCGCGACGACCGCGTCCTTGATCGCGGTCTGCTCCTGGATGGCGGCCTCGCGCTCCTCCTTGGGCAGGAGGGCCTTGGCCTCCTCGGCCTCGGCCGAGACGGGGTAGGTGGCGACGAGCTCGCGCAGGTAGCGGTTGGCGACCTCGCCGAGGCGCTGGGACTTGAGGGCGGGCGAGTCCATGCCGCGAAAGGCCTTGGCGGCGCCGAGCAGGGCCTTGGGCAGGTGCTCCTGCTGCGAGCCGTAGAAGACGGGCACGCGGAGGTAGGTGTTCATGGCCTCCTCGTAGCGGCGCAGGACGAGGAGCGAGGCGCCCTTGAGGATGTGGAGGCGGGCGAGGGTGTCGGCGCTGTCCAGGCTGGCGATGAGGCCGTCGGCGTCGGCGATGACGCCGGCGTGGTCGCCGCGGCGGGCCTTCTGGATGAGCTTCGCGACCTGGACCTTCTGGCGCAGCTCGGCGTTGGAGCCGTCGTCCACCGTCTCGAGGGCCGAGAGGAAGGCGGCGAGGGCGGCGTCGTTGTCCAGGCGGTCGATGGCGTCCAGCTTGACGATGGCCGCGGCGATCCAGGGGCTGCCCGGGACCTTCTTGGCCTTGTCGAAGACCCGAAGGACGGACTCGGCGAGCTCGAGGGCGCGGGTCGCGTTGCCGCGGGAGATCTCCTCCTTGGCGGTGCGGAGCTGGGCGATGGCCGGCCACTCGATGCCGACGACCTCCTCGAGCCTCTTGGAGGCGGTGAACTCGGCCCCGCCGGCGCGGCTCACGCGCTCGACCTTGTCGAAGGTCGCGTTGAACTTGGCGCGCTTGGCGTCGGGCGGGACGGGCTTGCCCTTGTCGTCGAGGGCCAGGGGGTTGTTGACCTCCCAGCGCTCGTTGTTGCGGAAGACGAGGACCTGGGCGGGCGCGGCGGCGGCGAGGCCGACGAGGCAGAGGGCGAGGGCGTGGCGCATGGGTCTCAGAGTCGGGTCAGGCGGGAGCGGGCCTCCTGGGCCTCGGGCGTGTCCTTCACCCGGTCCTTGGAGAGCATCTCCTGGAGGGTCTGGCGGGCGGCGTCGCGCTGCCCGAGCTTGGCGAGCAGGTCGGCCGAGGCGAGGTAGGACTTGGCGACCCAGCGCTCATGGCGCTTCCAGGCCACGATGTTGCGCTGGTGGAGGACGACGGCCTCCTGCAGGCGGCCCTGCTTCTCCTCGATCACCGCGAGGTGGTAGAGGCAGCCGGAGGTGGTCTCGCCGCGCCACTCGCGGACGCCGCTGATGAACACGAGCTCCTTCTTGGCCTCGTCGTACTTGCCGAGGTCGATGAGGGCGCGCGCCTTGGCGAAGCGGATGTCCTTCTCGCGCGACATCACGATCCCGAGGTCGACCGCCTCCTCGCAGAGGGTCAGGGCGTCCTTGGGCTTGCCCTGGGCGAGCCGGAGCTCGGCCAGGCCGGCGAAGCCGAAGTCGGCGTAGTCGGAGGAGCGGTGGAACTCGGCGATGTAGGACAGGAAGGCCTCCGCGCGCGGGTCGCGCTTGGAGAGCAGGTGCTCGCCGACCGTGCCGAGGATGGCGGGGCTCAGCTCCTCGGGCTTGTAGAGGTCGGCGATGCGGCGCCAGAGCGCCTCGGCCTGCGCGGGGTCGCGGCCGAGCAGGGCGAGCTGGGCCTGGGCGTAGAGGCGGCGCGCCTGCGCGATGAGCGTGCCCGAGCCCTCGCGCACGCCGAGGGCGGCGTCGAGGTCGGCCATGGCGGCCTTGAGGGTGTAGGCGCCGGGGGCCGGCTCCTGGCCGGGGCGCACGCGCTTGATGCGGCGGGCGAGCTTCTCGGCGAGGAAGCCGAGCAGGCGCTCCGAGCCTTCCTGCTTCCGGTTGTCGATGGACGCGGCGATGGCCTTGGAGAGGACGCCGAGGGCCTCCTGGCGGGCGGCCTGGACCGCCTTCTGGCGATCGGCCTCGATCACCTCGAGGGCCTTGGCGAGCTCCTCGGAGAGGCGGGCGAGGTCGGCCTTGGCCGTGGCGAGCTCGGGGGTGTTGAACTTGCCGGCGCGCTCGAGGCCGTCGATGCGCTCGCGGGCGAGGCGGAGGCGCTCGCCGAACTCGGCCTGGGCGCGCTCGGTGCGGACGCGGAACTCGGGGGAGTCCCCCATCTTCTCCGTGGCCTTGACGACCTCGTAGAGGTAGACGGTCGCCTTGGGCGCCGCGGGGTCCCAGTCGTGCAGCTCCTGGTAGAGGTCGCGGATGCGGGCGTGCTCGCCGCGGCCGCCGAGCAGCTTGGTGGCCTCGCCGAGGGCGAACTCGAGCGCGGCGGGGTTGGCCTTGGCCGTGCGGGCGGCCTGGATGTAGGCGTCGATGGAGGCCTTGACCTGCTCGGCCTTGGCGGCCTCGGCCTGGCGCTGCTGGGCGAGCAGGGCCTGCTTGGCGGCGGGGGCGGCGGTGGTGCGGACCTTCTTGTCGAGCTCCTCGGCCTGCCGGCCGAAGGCCTCGCCCTTCTTGGCGTGGGCGTCGGCGATGAGGGTGTGGACCTCGGGCAGCTGGGTCACGCTGGCCTCGTCCTTGGCGTTGCCGTGGCGCGAGAGCCACAGGCGGGCGATGGCGATGGCGCCGTCGGGGCCGCGGATGTCCTTCTCGAGGACGCCCTGCTGGAAGAGCGTGTCGGTCGCGATGTTGAGCGAGACGACGCCCAGGCGGTAGAGGACGTCGGCCTTGTGCTGGCCGTTGGGGAACTCCTTGTAGTAGCGGACGAGGGCGCCGGGCTTGTCCTTGTTGCCGACCGTCTCGGGGTAGTTGCCCTCGAAGAAGTAGGTCAGGCCGAGCATGTAGACGGCCGACTCCTTGGCCGGCGTGCTCGGGTATTTCTGGAGGAACTCCTCGAGCGCCACGCGGGCCTTGGCCCAGTCGACGTTGGAGAAGAGGGCGCGGACGATGCCGAAGTCGATCTCCTGGACGGCGGCGGGGTCGAGGCCCTTGGCGTTGGCCTTGGCCCACTTGAACTCCGCGATGGCCTGCTCGAACTCCTCCTGCTCCATGCGGATCTCGCCGAGGCCCAGCGCGATGGGGCCGGCCTCCGCGGAGTCGGGATACTTCTGGAGGAACTCCTTGCTGACCTTGAGCGCCTCCTCGGTGCGGCCGATGCGGCGGAGGGCGTCGATGTAGTAGTAGTAGGCGCCGGAGATCTTCTCGAAGCCGGGGCTGTTCTGGAAGATGTCGCGGAAGGCGACGAAGGCCTCCCAGGGGCGGTTCAGCTCGAGCAGGCAGAGCCCGATGCGGTAGGAGATGACCGCGTCGTAGTCCTTGTTGCCGCCGAACTCCGTCTGGAGCTTGGACACCTCGTCGAGCTGCTCCTTGGCCTTGTCGATCGCCGCCTGCTGCTCGGGCGTCGGCTTGGCGTAGGCGCGCACGAGGCGGTCGACCTCCTGCTGGCGGGACTCGACGGCGAGCACGAGGGCGCGCGAGAGGGCGGCGCGGCGGAGCGTGCCCTGGTAGCTGGAGAGGGCCTGCCGGTAGAGCTCCTCGCGGGCCTTGGGCTCGGGCTCGGCCTCGGCCGTCTGGAAGCGGGCGTCGCCGATCTCCAGGCGCTGGGCGTTGGCGCGCACGAGCTCGGCGGGGGAGCCGACGCCCTTGGCCTCGATCTCGGCGCGGAGCTGCTCGGCCTCCTTGGCCATGCCGAGGGAGGCGTAGACCTCGACGAGCTTGAGGGCGGCCTCGCGGCGCTCGGGCGTGCCCATGCCGCCGGCGATGACCTGCTTGAGCAGGTTCATGGACTGTCCGAGCGCCTGCTTGAGCTCCTCGGGCGAGCGGCCCTTGGCGCGGAGCTCGAGGATCTTGGCCGTCATGACGAAGGCCAGGACGCGGTCCTCCTCGCGGGTCTCCGGGCTGGGCTTGCGGAGGGCGTCGAGGTCGCGCAGGGCCTCGTCCCACTTCGACTGGTAGGCGTACGCCTCGACCAAGGACAGGCGGGCGGGCCCGCGCATGTTGTTCGTCGCGTCGAGGAGCGTGCCGGTGCCCTGCGGGTGGTTCTGGAGGAACTTCTGGAGGGCGACCTCGACCTTGGTCCAGTCGGAGCCCAGCTTGCTTTGGCCGGCGATCAGGTAGAGGCAGGAGGCTTGGCGGAAGGCGATGGCGGCCTTGGCCTCGGCCGGAAGCCCGGCCTTGTCGGCATCCTTCTCGAGCTGCTGGAAGCGCTCGAGGGCGGCCGGGTACTTCCTCTCGGCGAGGAGCTTCTCGGCCTCGTTCCACAGCTTCTGGGTCGGGGTCTCCTCCTGCGCCTGGGCCGGCTTTTGCTGGGCCGAGGCGGTGGGGACGGGAGCGAGGGCCACGAGGACCGCGAACAGCGCGGCCTGGGCCATCCGATAGGTGCGGGACACGGGGTGAGCCATCGGGGGAAGGGACTCAAAGACCTACCCCCGGCGACGGGGGTTGCCAAGCCCCAACGCTGGCCTCAGCGGAGGGGTTTTTCCCCCACGGCGAGCAGGGTCTCGAAGCCGGGCTCGCGCGCCTCCTTGGCGACCACCCGGACCTCGGCCCGCCCGAAGCCGGCGGCCTCCAGCCAATCCCCCAGCTCGTTGGGGTCGAAGCCCAGCCAGCGGTCGGCGTAGAGCTCCCGGGCCTTCTCGAAGCGGTGGGCCTTGAGGTCGAGGATCACGACCCTGCCGCCGGGGCGGAGGATCCGGAAGGCCTCGGCGAGCGCCTTGCGCGGCTGCTCGGCGTGGTGCAGGGCCTGGCTGAGCAGGGCGAGGTCGACCGAGCCGGACTTGAGGGGGACGTCCTCGATGTCGCCCAGGACGTAGTCGAGGTTGCGGATGCGCTGGCTGCGGGCCAGCTCGCGGCCGACCTTCACCATGCGCTCGGAGTTGTCGACGCAGTGCACGAAGGCCGCGCGCCGGGCGAGCAGGCGCGAGAGCACGCCCTCGCCCGCGCCGAGGTCGGCCACGCGCAGCGGCGGCACCAGCAGGCAGAGCATCTGGCCGACGGCCTCCCAGGAGCGTCCGGGGCAGTAGTGGCGCCCGAGCTGGCCGGCCACCCGGTTGAAGTGCGCCTCGGCGGCGTCGCGCCGCGCCTCGACGAGGCGGCGGTGGGCGCGGAGGTCGGCGAGGGTGCGGGGGTCCTTCGCGAGGCCCCTGCGCACGGCGGCGAGCAGGGCCTCCGTCTCGGCGGGGAGGTCGGGGGCGAGGGCGTAGTGGGCGCGCTTGCCGTCGCGCCGGTCGACGGCCAGGCCGGCGCGGCGGAGCAGGGCGAGGTGGGTGGAGATCCGCGCCTGCTTCATGCCGAGGATGCCCTGGAGCTCGCCCACGGAGAGCTCGCCCTCCGCGAGCAGCAGGAGGAGCCGGGCGCGCGTGGGGTCGGCCAGGATCCGGAGGAGGTCCGAGGGGGTCGGCATGGGTCGACCTTGGGGGCCCGACGCGGGGGTGTCAAAAGAGGAAGCCCCTCCGGGGAGGGGCTTCGCGCGGCCGTCGGGGGCCGTCCTCAGCGGGCGAGGTCGACCCAGCGGCGGAGCTTGGAGATGGTCCAGCTCTCGGCGCTCTGGCCGACGGTGACCTTGACCGTCTCGCCGGCCTTGCGGCCGAGGAGGCCCTTTGCGAGGGGCGAGAGGTAGGGCATGATGACGATCTCGCCCTCGGTGTCGGTGTCCCAGGCGCCGAGGATGGCGCGGGTGCTGGTCTCGCCGGTCGAGGCGCGGGTGAGGTCGAAGACGGAGCCGATGCCGACGACGTCGGTGCCGGCGGAGGCGAAGTCGGTCTCCTCGGCCTTGCGCAGGCCGCGCTCGAGCTCGGTGGCGCGGGCCTGGAGGCGGTCCTTCTCCTGGCGGGCCATCTTGTACTCGGAGTTCTCGCGGAGGTCGCCGTGCTCCTTCGCCACCTGGATGGCCTCGTTGATCTCGGGGAGCTTGCGCTTGACGATCTCCTCGAGCTCGGCGCGGCGGGCGGCCAGCGAGCGGGCGGAGACGTAGAGGACCTTCTCGCCGCGCTCGGAGCCGCTCTCGGCGGCCGCGGCGGCGGAGGTCTCGGCGGACTTGGCCTCGCCGAGGGACTTGGCGACGGAGTCGACGGCGGGCTCGATGGCGATGAGGCGGGCGAGGAGCGACTTCTTGGTCATCGGGTCCAGGCCGAGCGTGCGCACGAGGCTGCGGGCGAGGTCGAAGACGGTCTCGGTGTCCGCGGGCTCGCCGGAGTCGGGGCGCAGGAGGTCGGCGAGGAGGGTGCGGTCGCGCTGCAGCTCGTTGGCCAGCGGGTTGCGGGCGGTGGAGTTCGAGGCGAGGGCGTCGTCGCCGATGGAGGCGAGGATGGCGCGGAGGAGGCCCGCGCCGGAGAGGCCGGAGAGCACGGGCGCGTGGCGCTTCGAGCCGCGGTTCTTGATGATCCAGATGAGGACGGGGCCCGCGGCCTGGCGGCGGTCGACCCAGTCGGCCAGGCGCGCGCCCAGCTCCTTGTCGAGGCCGGCCTCGACGAGGTAGTTGATGGTCTCGGAGACGAGCTTGGCGGAGCCGCCCTTGGTCTGGCCGAGGCCCTTGTGGGAGAGGAGGCCGAAGACCTTGTCCTGCCAGCTGGCGCCGTGGTGGGCGCGCACGAGGTCGAGCAGCCCGCGGATGTTCTCCGAGGAGTGCGGGATGTTGAGGGCGAGGTGCAGGAGCTCGGCCTCGTCGGTCACGAGAGCGGCCACCTCGGAGGCGGTGGGCGAGACGGTGGCGACGTTCTCGTTGGCGGCCGAGAAGAGCGCGTTGCGGTTCCAGATCGCGACCAGCAGGTCGGCGAGGCGCTCGCCGCGGCGGGCGGAGCGGCCGGCGGGCGGCACCTGGCCGAGGGCTTCGGCGAGCATGCGCGAGACGGACTCCAGGTTGCCGGCGTTGGAGACCGAGCGGCTGTCGGCGGCGGGGAGGGAGGCGAGCTCGGCGAGGAGCTGCAGGCGGCGGGCGTCGTCGCGCGAGGCCATCAGCTGGTCGAGAAGGTCCTGGGCGGGGTCGGTCGGCTCGACGAGGAGGGTGTAGGTGCCGCCCTTGCGCTCGGGCAGCTGGAGGGCGCGGTCCTTGCGGAGGGCGGCCTTGGCGCGGGTCCACCAGGCCTTGAAGGCGGCGGCGCGGTCCTTGCCCGGGGCGAGCGAGGCGGCGACGACGCGGGCGAGGGCCTCCTCGAGGCGGATGGCGCTCAGCTCGCCGTGGGGCGTCTCGGCCAGGAGGGCCTTGACGAGCCCGACGGGATCGTCGGCGACCATCGCGGCCACCTTCTCGCGCGTCTCGGGGGCGTAGGCCTGGGCGAGCACCGAGGCGGGGTCGAGGATCTCGAGCTTGCCGCGGCAGAAGGCCAGCTCCATGGCGTGGCCCTTCTTGTTGCTCTCGGGGAAGTCGAGGGTGACGGAGCCCTTGGCGGCGTCATGGCCGCGGAAGATGCCCAGACCCCAGTTCTGGTGGATGCAGTAGGCGGGCTTGCCCTCGGCCAGCCGCTGCAGGGCTTGGTCCAGGGAGGGACCCTTGGGTTGCTGCTGGGAGGGGGCCTTGTTGCTCATTGCAAAGGAGGGTTTTGGAGGCAAAACAACCCCCCTTGCAAGTAAGAAGGCGGCCCGCCCGCCGCCCTCCTCCGTCCCCATGGCCTGGACCCCAGAAAAACCTCCCATTCACGGGGAAACCCCCGACACCCTCGCGGCCCGGCTGGCCGAGGTCGGCCACCCCCGCTACCGCGCCGGCCAGATCCTCGACTGGGTCTTCAAGCGGCGCGCCGAATCGCCCGCCGTCATGACGAACCTCCCCGCCGCGTTGCGGGACTGGCTCGCGGCGACCTTCGACTTCGAGCCGACGACCGTCCTGGGCAAGCGCGTGGCCACCGACGTCACCCAGAAGCTCCTCCAGCGCCTGCGCGACGGCTCGCTCATCGAGACGGTGATCATCCGCGCGCCGATGGAGGGCGTCGGCCAGGACAAGTCCCGCCGCACCATCTGCATCTCGACCCAGGTCGGCTGCGCCTTCGGCTGCCGCTTCTGCGCCTCCGGGCTGGAGGGCTTCAAGCGCAACCTCTCCGTGGGCGAGATCGTCTGCCAGCTGATCCAGGTCTGCCGGGTGGAGGACGCCGTCTCGCCCGACCGGGCCGCCCAGGGCCTCGCCTCCTTCGACAACATCGTGGTGATGGGCATGGGCGAGCCCATGGCCAACTACGACAACCTCCTCGCCGCCCTGCGCGCGGTCAACGCGCCCTGGGGCCTCGGGTTCGGCGCGCGCCGCATCACGGTGTCCACCTCCGGGGTCGTCCCCAAGATCCTGCAGCTGGCGGACGAGCCCCTCGGGCTGCGCCTGGCCATCAGCCTCCACGGCGCGACCGACGAGGTCCGGGAGAGGATCATGCCCGTCAACCGCAAGTGGCCGCTCGCCGAGCTGCTGCCCGCCTGCAAGGCCTTCGCGCGCAAGCACGGCCGGATGCTCACGCTCGAGTACATCCTCATCGAGGAGGTCAACGACGGCCTCGACCAGGCCGAGCGCCTGCGCGAGATCGCCCGCGACCTCCACGCGCACGTCAACCTCATCCCCTACAACACGGTCGAGGGCCTGCCGTGGAGGCGCCCGAGCCTGACCCGGCAGAACCGCTTCGCCGACATCCTGCGCGACGCCGGGGTGTCCGTCACCCTGCGGCGCGAGAAGGGCCACGACATCGAGGCCGCCTGCGGCCAGCTGAGGCTGCAGACGGAGAAGGCGCTCCGCCTCGACGCCCCGCCCGCCGCCTGAGTCCCATGGAAGGCCCCGTCCCCCCGCGTCCCGGCCTGCGTCACGAGCCCGCGCTCGCCGCCGCCCGCCGCGAGCGCGCGTCCCGCGCGACGCGACGCCTCGCCCTCGCCCTCGGCGCCTACGGCGCGCTCTTCGCCGGCGCCGTCCTGCTGGCCGGCCTCGGCGCCGTCCGCAGGCCGCTGCTCGTCCTCGTGGGCGGCGCCTTCCTCCTGCCGCTCGCCGTGCTGGCCGCCCGCCCGCGCGCCGGCGCCTGCCCCTCGTGCGGCGGGGCGCTCGGGACGGAGCGGGACGCTTCCCGCCGGGAATGGGTCGTGTGCGCCGCCTGCGGCGCCTGCGCGCCCGAGGGATCCGACGACCGGTCCTGACTCAGGCCCCGGCCATCGCCCGGGCCGCGGCCGCGGGGTCGGCCGCCTTGTAGAAGGAGGTGCCCGCGACCAGCGTGTCGGCCCCGGCCTCGCGGCACGCGCCCGCGGTCTCGGGCGTCACGCCGCCGTCCACCTCGATGCGGAAGGAGAGCCCGCGCGCCGCGCGGGCCTCGGCCACGCCGCGGACGTTGTCGAGGGCCGCCGGGATGAAGGCCTGGCCGCCGAAGCCGGGGAAGACCGTCATGCAGAGCACGAGGTCGACCGCGTCGAGGTGGGGCAGGACGGCCGAGGGGTCGCCGTCGGGGTTGATCGCGATGCCCGCCGCGCAGCCCAGCTCGCGGATGCGGGCGAGCGTCCGCGCCACGTCGTGGTCGGCCTCCGCGTGCACCGTGATGCGGTCGGCGCCCGCCTTGGCGAAGGCCTCGACGTAGCGGTCGGGATGCAGCAGCATCAGGTGTGTGTCGAAGTGGAGCCGCGAGCGCGGGCGCAGGGCCGCGACGACCTGGGGCCCGAAGCTGAGGTTGGGCACGAAGTGCCCGTCCATGATGTCGAGGTGGATCCAGCCCGTCCCGGCCCGCTCCGCGACGGCCAGGCCCTCGGCGAAGGCGCCGTGGTCGGCGGCGAGCAGCGACGGGGCGACGACGACGGGGTTCATGCTCCTCACCATGCCCCGATGCTGGCGTCCCGGACCTGGACCGCAATCTCGGAGGCCAGGCGGGGCAGGAGCCGCGATTCCTCGCCCGCGAGGTCGCCCGTCGCCTCGAGCACGCCGTGCGCCTCGAAGGCGCGGTCGACGAAGGCCGTGCGGCGCCCGTCGGCGGAGCGGAGCGTGGCCTTGGCCCGGAGCGTGATCCGGTAGCGGCCGGCGACCAGGGCGTCGTCGCGCGAGCGCGTCGCGGCCG